>CACKYY010000014.1 GCA_902604525.1 uncultured Pelagibacteraceae bacterium
AAACATTAATGTTATGCGATTTTAAAATTTTAAAACTTTTTTTTCTTACTCTTTTATCAGTATCTTCAAGTGCGTAAACAACTTCAGATATTTTTGATTTAATTATTTCATTTGTACATGGTGGAGTTATACCTTGGTGATTGCATGGTTCCAATGTTACATACATTTTTGCACCATTAAGTTTTTCATTACAATTTTTAATTGCATTAAATTCCGCATGAGGTCTACCATTATAAGAGGTTTGACCAATTGAAATAATATTATCATTTTTAACTATTACACAACCAACAGATGGATTAGTTCCTGTTAATCCCTGTCGAGATCTTGCCAAGTCCAAGGCAATTTCCATGAATAGTTTATCTTTTTTTGTAAATTTATTTTTTTTTGAAGACATCTATCTTGTCCACGAATTGAACAAAGTCTTGTTCTTCTCTGAAGTTACGATAAACAGAAGCAAAACGTACATAAGCAACAGGATCTAATTCCTTTAAACCTTCCATTACCATTGTACCAATTGTACTTGTTGAAATTTCACTTTGACCAAGTTCTTCTAAAGCTCTTGAAATTTTGCTAATAAATTTTTCAGCAGTTCCAGTATCTATAGGTCTTTTTTTTAGGGCGATATATATTGATTTAGAGAGTTTATCTCTGTCAAATGCAGATTTTCTACCGTTCTTTTTAACTACCATCAGTTCTCTAAATTGAATTCTTTCAAATGTGGTAAATCTTTCGCCACATACACACATTCTTCTTCTTCTTATAGCAGTACCATCTTCAGTAGGACGTGAGTCAACTACAGAGGTTTCACCTTTTTTTTCACAGGGGCAAATCATTAATTAAAGATTCTTATATATTGGAAATGAAGAAGTTAAAGCAATAACTTCATTTCTAACCTCATCTTCTACTTTGCTATTATCATCAGGGTTTTCTGATAATCCTTTAAGAGTTTTTGTAATCAATTCACCCACTTTCTTACATTCATTTAAACCAAAACCACGTGTTGTAATAGCTTGAGTTCCTAGCCTTATACCAGATGTTACCATTGGCTTTTCTGTATCAAAGGGAATACCATTTTTATTACACGTAATATTAGCTCTTGATAAGCTTTCAGCAGCTAAGTTACCTTTTACATTGTAAGGTCGTAAATCAACCAACATAAGATGAGTATCGGTTCCATCAGAATAAATTTTAAAACCATTATTTTTTAAAGTTTCTGCTAAAATTTTTGCATTTGCTAAAACAGATTTAATGTAGTCTTGAAATTCAGGTTGAAGAGCTTCTAAGAAGCCAGCTGCTTTAGCTGCAATGACATGCATTAATGGTCCACCTTGATAGCCAGGAAAAACTGCTGTATTAAATTTTTTTGATAATTCTTCGTGGTTAGTTAAAATTATTCCACCTCTTGCACTTCTAAAAACTTTGTGCGTAGTAGATGTTACTACATGAGCATAGTCACATGGGTTTGGATATCCCTTTCCAGCAACCAAGCCTGAAAAATGTGCCATATCAACCATTAGATATGCTCCAACTTTATCTGCAATTTCTCTAAATCTTTTAAAATCTATAACTCTGGAATATGCACTTCCACCTGCAATTATCAATTTTGGTTTATGTTCTAAGGCAAGTTTTTCAACATTATCATAATCTATAAGTTCAGATTTTTTATCAACATCATACCCTATTGGATTAAACCATTTTCCTGACATTGAAATTTTTAAACCATGAGTGATATGACCTCCTGAATTCAAGCTCATACCCATAAAAGTATCACCAGGTTTTAACAGCGCCAAAAATACAGCACCATTAGCTTGTGCTCCTGAGTGTGGCTGAGCATTAGCAAATTTACAATTAAAAAGTTTTTTTAATCTTTCTATTGCTAAATTTTCAGCAACGTCAACATGTTCACAACCATTATAATATCTTTTACCAGGGTAACCTTCTGCGTATTTATTTGTTAGCACTGAACCTTGGGCCTCCAAAACAGCTTGAGAAACAATATTCTCTGAAGCAATCAATTCTATATGTTGTTGCTGTCTCAAGAGTTCATCTTGAATTGCCTTGTAAAGGTCTGGGTCTTTTGAAGATAAACTGTCTTCAAAAAAACTTTTATAGCTATCATTTATATAATTTTTTTCACTAGACATTATATTTTTTTAATCCTTTTTAAGTGCCTACCACCTTCAAATTTAGTATTCAAAAAAACACTAACACAATTTAAAGCATTTTTTTTAGTTAACAACCTTGAACCTAATGTAATGATATTTGCATCATTATGCAATCTTGATAATTTTGTTGATTTTAAATTAAAACATTGGGCAGCTCGAATATTCCTATGTTTATTTGCAACTATATTCATCCCCATTCCAGATCCACAAACTAAAATTCCAACATTATTTTTACTAATTTTTACTTTTCGAGCAACCTTATGAGCGTAATCAGGGTAATCTACTCTGTTATCAGAGGATGGTCCTAGATCAAAATAATTCATTTTTTTTTTAGTTAGATGTTTTTTTATGATTTCCTTTAATTTAAAGCCAGCGTGATCAGAAGAAATATATATTTTTTTCAAACTAATTAAATTTATAATCAAGAACACAAGCTACAAGGTGAATTCTATTTTCTTCACCTCCATTAAATGCATTGTGATATTTAGTATTATTTGTAACCCATACAGAACCATCTGCGGGCAAATGTTTTGCAACATTATCTATTACCATTAAACAACCTGGGTTAGTAATAATTGGTATATGAAGTCTTGGCTCAGGATCTCTATGCCAACTCAAAGTAGATCTTGGCTCTTTTAAAAGAATTCTTATTCTACCCAATTTATATTTTGAAGAAAGCACATCATACACTTCTTTAAAATATGTGTTTTCATAATCTTTAATAAATTCAGAATATTGCGACTCATCAACCTTAATGTCTCTTGAAACTTCTTTTCCAGTTTTATCAGGCTTGGTCCAGTAAACTCCTCTAGCCTTGCTGCCTTTTATTGAATCTGGATCACCGGGGATTTGAGTTAGTGAAATGGCACCAAAGTGAGTTACACCGCCACCATCATCAAATTTTTTAATATTTACAATTTGATTGTATGCTTCTTGCAACTTATCTATGTCAAATTTTATAGTCTGTTTTTGAAAATCACAGAAATCTAAAATTCTTTCTTCTTTTTTTATATTCAGGTCTACAATTTTTGTGTTATCTATAGTCATCGAAATTGTGTTTTACTTATAATTTTATTTATTTGTATAATACTTTTGTCGCATTAATAAAGTATATTTGAACATGATTACAGGAAAATATCCAAATTTAAGATTGAGAAGAAATAGAAAGGAATCGTGGACTAGAAGGTTAGTTCAAGAAAACACACTGAGTCCAAATGATTTTATATTACCAATTTTCTTAATAGATGGATCAAATAAAAAAGAATCAATATCCACAATGCCAGGTGTTTTTAGATACACAATAAATAGAGTTTCTCAAATAGTAGATAAAGCAATTAAAAAAGGTATTCCGATGGTTGCTCTTTTTCCTAAAACGAAAAATACTTTAAAAAATGATTTAGGTACTGAGTCATTAAATGAAAATAATTTAGTTTGCAGAGCCATACTAGAAATCAAAAAAAGATATAAAAACCAAATTGGAATTATGTGTGATGTTGCACTAGATCCTTATACATCACATGGTCATGATGGATTAATAAAGTCTAATCAAATAATTAATGATGAAACGATTGAAGTGCTAATAAATCAATCTCTATTACAGGCTGCAATGGGATGTGATGTTCTTGCACCTTCAGACATGATGGATGGAAGAATAGGACAAATAAGAAAAGCACTTGATAATTCTAATTTTAAAAACACACAAATTTTATCCTATGCAGCAAAGTATGCCTCAAGTTTTTATGGACCCTTCAGAGATGCTGTTGGTTCTAAAAGCTCACTTAAAGGAGATAAAAAAACTTATCAAATGGACTTTAGAAATAGTAATGAGGCTATGCGGGAAGTTGCTTTAGATATAAAGGAAGGTGCAGATATGGTTATGGTTAAACCAGGGATGCCATATTTAGACATAATTAAATCAGTAAAAGAAACCTTTAAAATCCCAGTTTTAGCATACCAAGTTTCTGGAGAATATAGTCTTTTGGAAACTGCTATTAATAAAAAACTAATACAAAAAAATGCAGTTTATGAAAGTTTAGTTTCTTTTAAACGTGCAGGAGCAAATGCTATTGTTTCATATTATGCTGATAGAATAGACAAAATTTTAGAATAACTATTTCAAAGAATTTAAAAAAATTACTCTACTATTAGGATAATTTAAATTGTTTGGCTTCAGGATTGTTTTATCTAAATAATCTCCAACCAATTTCAATCCACTTAATAAGATATTAATATCGGTTACCTCTAAATCCTTTTCTATAAGAAAGTTAGGGACATATTTCTTTTCAGCATAAGAGGTTGCGAAATAAACAGTTTTGTTATCTTCTAAATTTTTTTCTACCAAATTTTCTAGCTCAAGATCATAACCTAGTAATTTTAGTAACTCTAATTCCCAAAAAATATATTTTTTAAGCCAGTTTTGATCATTTAATAAATTAAAAAGGTTTTCGATTAGAGAGTAAACTTTTTTATTTGTCTGTGCTTCAGCTGTTAATATTTTAATTAAGTTCATTGCTGAAGTAATGCAAGAAAGCTTTTGCTTATGATCAAAATAAAATGGGCTATAAGCATTTAAGATTTCAATTTTAAAATAACCCATTCTATTATCGTTTTTTGAGTTGTAATTAACATGAAGTTTATTTCCCACTTGAAGATAATTTTTAATTTTTTTAGATGTTCCTCCAAATATAACGCCTGAAACTTTACCTCTATCCAAAGTATATAATTCAGCAATTATAGAGTTTTCACTATACCTTGTTTTGCTAACTAAAAAACCTTGATCAATCCAATTCATATTTTTTTCAATTCATATTTTTTAGACATTCGATAGCAGCATTTTGTTCAGCATCTTTTTTCGATTTACCTGATGATATAAAAAATTTCGTGTTAGGAAGCTTAACACCCACTTTAAAAATAGGTTTATGACGTGGACCTGTATTAGAAATTATTTTATAGGTTGGTAATTTTTTAAATTTTTTTAAAGTTAATTCTTGAAGTTTAGTTTTTGCATCAATTTGAGTAACTACACTTTTTTCAATATGACTACCCCACAGTTTTAAGATAACTTTTTCAGCTACATTTAATCCTTTGTCTAAATAAATAGCTCCCATTAATGCCTCGCAACTATCTGAAATAATTTTGTCTTCAATTTTGATAATTTTATTTTTAGGGTTGAAAGTTTTTATATATTTTTCTAATTCAAGTGCTTTTCCAACTTCCAAACATGTTTTTTTATTTACTAATGATGCAAATTTTTTATCAAGTACTCCCTCTTTTTCATTAGGATAGATTTTTAAAAGTTTTTGAGCAATAACCAGCCCAAGCACTCTATCTCCTAAAAATTCAATCTTTTCATTATTTTCATTTGGGTTAAAACTTTTATGGGTTAATGATTGAATTAAAAAATTATTATTTTTAAATTTTATGTTTAGTTTTTTTTCTAATTTTTGATAGTTTATTTTCATCAATTAATTTTATCAAATGTTCTATTAAATCTAATTGATTTATGCCACTTCCAAAATTCAAAAATACTACCCATCTTTCTATCAGATGAAAAAAAAATAAATTGGGCTTTACCAACTAGATTGTCTTTATGAACATAACCAACACTTGTTAGATATCTGCTGTCTTTAGAGCAATCTCTATTGTCACCTAAAAAAAAATAATGGTCATCAGGAACAGTAAAGATATCTGAATTCTGGTAAGTGTATTCTTTTAAGTAGACAGTGTGAAATTTTTTTCCATTCGGTAATTTTTCCTCAAATTTAAAAACATCAATAATTTCACTTCCACAATAAATATTACTTTTGCTAAGAGTTTTTGATTTTAATATTTCACTGTTATTTAAATAAAGATTAGAATCTATAAATTGAATCTTATCACCTGGTAGACCAATAAGTCTTTTTATATAATCTGTTCTATTATCTGCTGGTGTTTTAAAAACAACTACATCTCCACGTTTTGGACTATTGAACATTACTCTTTTGCTGAGTATTGGAGGACTAAAAGGAAAAGAATGCTTACTATAACCGTAGGAATATTTTGTAACAAACAACCTATCACCTACAAGTAATGTAGGCTCCATTGATGAAGAAGGAATATAGAATGGTTGTATTAAAAGTGATCTTATTACTAAAGCAATTACCAAAGCATAGATCAAAGTTTTTATATTTTCAGAAAAAAAATTTTTGTCTATCTTCATATTGATTGAATAATTGCAAAAGCTATGGAATAATCTTTTTCATCAGAAATTGATAAAAAAGATTTAAAATTTTTGATTTTATATTTTTTTTGAATAATTTTTATAATTTTTTTGTTTTTAGCGAACTTTGGCTTACCTTTTTTATCATTTACTATTTCAATATCTTTGAAATTTAAATTTTCTGAAAAGCCAGTTCCTAAGGCCTTAGAAAAAGCTTCCTTAGCAGCAAATCTTTTAGAAAAATAAGCTACTTTATTTTTAACTTTTTTAGATAGTTTGAGTTCATTGTTACTATAAACACGATTTTTAAATTTATAATTTTTAATTGATTTTTTTATCCTATTATTTTCAATTATATCGACCCCAATCCCAAGAATTTTCATTTTATTTCAATAATTTTTTAAAATTTTTAATCACTTTCGACAAACCATGAAATACAGACTCCCCTATTATGAAATGACCAATATTGTACTCATGAATTTCTTTTATTTTTGAGAGTAATTTAGTGGTTGTGTAATCCAAACCATGTCCTGCATGTACCTCAATTCCCAATGAATTTGCTAGCTTTGAACTTTTTTTAATTCTTTGAAGTTCTTTGTTATATTTTTGTTTTGCCTTAACTTTATTTGATAATTTTCCTGTATGGATTTCAATGCAATCAACTTCAAGCAATCTAGAAAGTTTAACATCATTTACAGAAGGATCAATAAATAAACTTGTTCTTATTTTAGCTTTTTTGAATTTAAAAATTATTTTTTTTAATTTATTAAAATTTTTTTTTAAATTTAAACCTCCCTCTGTTGTAATTTCTTTTCTATTTTCTGGTACTATACAGATATAATTTGGTTTAATTCTAAGAGCATTAGATATAATGCTATCATTCATTGAAACCTCGAGATTAACTAAAACATTTTTCAAATTACATATACTTTTTGCATCTATGTCATTAATGTGTCTTCTATCCTCTCTTAGATGTATTGTTACAGAGTCTGCTCCACACTTTACTACATGTAATGCAGCACTGATTGGGTCTGGATGTTTTTCACCCCTTGCATTTCTTAATGTTGCAACGTGATCAATATTTACACCTAATCTTTTCACTTAATAAATCTACTTCCTGGAGTTGTTATCGGTACAGATTTAAGTGTTTCAGGTAATTTTTTTTGACTATATACAGGCACATCTATTTTTAAATGAGAGACAATTTTAGTTTTTATTTTTAAAGATTTTTTAGATGATCTATCTATGATAGATGCAAATCCTAATAATTTAGCTTTTGATTTCTTTATTAATTGAACACATTCTAAGCTTGATTTTCCTGTTGTAATAACATCTTCAATAACAAGGACTCTAGCGCCTTTGTTAATATTAAAACCTCTTCTAAGTGTAAATTTTCCTTTAACTCTCTCACAAAAAATTGTTTCCTTTTTAAGCAGTCTGCCAATTTCGTAACCTATAATTATTCCACCCATAGCTGGAGCAAGAATTAGATCGATTTTTTTATAATTTTTTTTGATTTTGCTTGCTAGAGATTTACAAATTTTTTCAGCTAAATTTGGAAAACTTAAAAGTTTTGCACATTGAATGTATTTTGATGAATGCAATCCTGATGATAAAATGAAGTGACCTTCCAATAATGCATTAGTTTTTTTTAAAATATTTAAGGATTTTTTGTGTGAAAGCATTTCTTTTTTCTTCGTGTCTAATTAACTTAAATTTTATACCTTTTTGTTTTAGCACTGCAATAAAATTTGTGAAATTTTTAAGGTTTCTTATGATTAATTTAAATTTAAAATTAATATAATTTGGGTTTTTACCTACCATCTCTAAACTAGAGATATTTAATTTATGACTTCCAATTAATGAACTGATATCACCAAGTTGACCAGGTTTATCAGGCAGTGACATCCATAGTGTTGTATTGTATTTTTTTATTCTTTCCTCTTTTTGCTCACCTTTATCGTGCCAATAACGTCTTATAGCAGCTCTTGCTTTTCCAGTTTTAGTGGTAGGTATCCAGTGAAGTGATGGAGAATTATTTTTTGAGGTGATGATATTTACACGATCACCATTGTGTAGAATTGTTTGCAAGTCACTTTTGTTCCCATTTATTTCACATCCTGTTGCAGAGTTACCGATTTTTGTGTGTACAGCGTATGCAAAATCAATAGCAGTAGCCTCTTTAGGTAATTTTATTACTGAACCTTTAGGTGTAAAACAAAAAACATTTTCCTGAAACATCTGAAGTTTTGTGTATTCATATGAATGCTCTGGATTTTCATTTTTTTCTATAATTTCAACTAAATCTTTTAACCAATCATATTCTTTCCAGCTTAATGAATTAAACTTTTCTGAAGATTTATATTTCCAATGTGATGCTATACCTCTTTCTGCAAATTCATGCATTTCACCTGTTCTTATTTGTATTTCAATTGGTTTCTTGTTTGAACCAATTACTGAAGTATGAATAGACTCATAACCGTTAATTTTAGGAGAAGATATATAGTCTTTAAACTTTCCAGGAATACAATTCCATTTTTTATGAAATATTCCCAAAGTTTTATAACAGTCATCAATATTTTTTAAAATTACTCTAAACCCAATAATGTCAGTTACTTGTTCTAGCGAAACTCTTTTTTTTTGAACTTTTCTCCAGATTGAAAAAGGAGTTTTTTCTCTACCATAAATATCTGCATTGATATGATTTTCATTTAAAATAGAGCTTAACTCAAAAGAAAGTTCTTCAAATAAATTTTTCTTATCGAGTTTGATTTCGTCCAATCTTTTTTTAATTAATTTTCTTGCATCATTATTTAAAATTTCAAAAGATAAATCTTCAAGCTCATCACGGATTCTATGCATTCCCATTCTATCTGCAAGTGGTGCATATATTTCCATTGTTTCTTGAGCAATCCTTTTTCTTTTATCCTCCTTAGTTATTGCTTTTATGGTTCTCATATTATGAAGTCGATCAGCAATTTTAACTAATAAAACTCTGATATCTTTGGAAGTTGCTAATATTAATTTTCTAAAGTTCTCTGCTTTTGAGTTAAAACTTGCAGTGTTTTCAAAAACAGAAATTTTAGTAACTCCATCTACTAAATCTGCTACCTCAGGTCCAAATTCATTTTTAATTGTCTCATATGTAGCAACAGTATCTTCAATTGTATCATGTAATAATCCGGTAGTAATAGTTGCGCTATCTAATTTTAATTCAGTAAGAATATTAGCAACCTCAATTGGATGAACAGAATAAGGATCACCAGATGCTCTTTTTTGATTCTTATGTGCTTTAATAGCAAAGTTATATGCTTTATCTAATCTCTCATGATTAAGAAATTTGTTATACACTTTTACTTTATTTATAAGTTCATTAGAATTCAACATTCTTCACTATATCATTAAATTAAATTTGTTTAATAGATGTAATATCGTCCACAGGAAGTAACGAAATTAGGGTCTTAATATCTAATTTTTTAGATGGGTGTTTCCAGTTTTTTTCAATCTCAAACAAAGGGAGTAAAACAAAATTTCTTTTATGCATTCTTTTATGAGGTAAATTAAGCTTACTTTTGATATTTAATTTCATTCCGTGAAAATCAATAATGTCGATATCACATATACGGGGGGAGTTTTTTTTTGACTTTATTCTTCCTAAATTAATCTCAATTTTTTTACAAATATTAAGTAAACTTAAAGGATCATAGTAGCATACAGTCTTCAATATTATATTTAAATATTTGGGATAATTTGGATTAGGCCAAGATGGAGTTTCATAGAATTGTGAAACTGAAACAAATTTTATATTATTTTCTTTTAGTTCAAATTTAGCTTTTTCAATATTTTCACTTCTAACACCAAGATTTGATCCTATGCCTAAATAAACAATTTTAGCTAGATTTTCTGATATATCTTGATTTTTCACGGTTCCAATCTCTGTTTTTTTTTGTTGCTCTTTTATCGTATTGTTTTTTTCCTTTAGCAACTGCTAGTTCAATTTTAGCTTTACCTTTTTTAAAATACATTTTTGTAGGTACAATTGTAAAGCCGTCTCTTTGCATTTTTCCAATAAGTTTGTTTATCTCTCTTTTGTTTAACAAAAGTTTTCTTTCATCTGTTGGATTGTGATTTGAATAGCTTGCTTGTTTATATGGAGAAATATGTGAATTAATAAGTACTATTTCACCTTTTTTTTCGACTGCATATGCATCTGCTATATTAACTTTTCCATCTCTGATAGACTTTATTTCAGACCCCTTTAAAACAATTCCTGCTTCTAAAAGATCTTCAAAAAAATAATTAAAACTTGCCTTTCTGTTTAAACAAATAATTTTTAAACCAGGATTGGTTTTTTTATTCATTAAATAAGTTTTGCAGACTCTATGGCTTTTTTTACAATTTTTTTTGTCTCTTCAGTAACTTTAACTAATGGTAATCTAACTTCATCATTACATAAGTTCATTAGTTTAGCAGCATATTTTACTGGACTGGGATTGCTCTCTACAAACATCGCTGAGTGCACTGGTTGTAAAACATCATCCAATTCTTTTGCTTTAGCAAGACCCTCATCATTTTTAGATATTGAATTTTTTTGGAATTCTGAACAAAGCTTGGGTGCTATATTTGCAGTTACACTAATAGTCCCAACGCCTCCTCTTTTATTAAATTCAAATGCGTTATCATCGTTTCCTGTTAATTGAATAAATTCATTGCCCATTTTCTTTAACTGTTGATCAACTCTGTCTAAATCACCAGTGGCATCCTTTACACCAACAATATTCTTTAATTCATAAAGTCTTGCCATTGTATCAACTGACATATCAATTACTGACCTGCCTGGTATATTGTAAATTATAATAGGAATTCCACATTTATCATTAATAGCTCTATAATGTTGATATAGACCCTCTTGAGTGGGCTTGTTGTAATATGGTGTTACAATTAATGCACCATTTGCACCTGCCTTTTCAGCATGAGAAGTTAGAGAAATAGCCTCCTCAGTAGAGTTAGAGCCCGTACCAGCGATAACTGGTATTTTTCCATTACTCTCTTTAATGCATAAATCAATCACACGCTCATGTTCAGTATGGCTGAGGGTTGGAGATTCTCCAGTAGTGCCCGCAGGGACTAGTCCAGACGTACCATTATCAATATGAAAATGAATTAGCTTTATATATGCATCTTCATCTAGACCATTATTTTTGAATGGAGTGATTAAGGCAACATTTGATCCTTTAAACATAAATACTTATAACATAGTTTAGAGATTCATATACTAAAAGATTATGTGCAAAAAAATATTAGTTATTCTTGGAATGGTCTTATTTGTTTCTCTTAAAATAACTAATCTTTACGCAGAGACCATACAAATTGTTCCTCCTCAAAAACCTAAGTTATCATCAGAAGAGATAATTAAAAAAATATCAAAAAATATAATTACTCCTCTTAAAAAACCTACAAAATTAAAAAAGGTTGAAAAAAAGGTTGTTGTTAAGGAAATAAAAGAGAAAAAGTTAAGTTTTAAAATTCCTAAAAAAAAACCAGGTGTTGCAGGAGTAACAACTACTAAAAACATTAAAATATCTAAATATTATAGCAAAAAAGATTTTGGTTTGGCAAAAAAAGCAATTTCTGAAATGCAAAAAAGTAAATGGACTTCAGCTTTAAATATTTCCAAAAAAGCTAAAGATAAATCTATTTATAATTTTATTCAGTGGAGACATCTACTAACAACTGGAAATCAAGCCTCTTTTTACGATTATAAGGTTTTTATAGACAGTAATCCTGAATATCCAAGAATTGATAGGTTAAGATATTTGGCAGAACATAAATTGTCTACGGCTAATGTTTCGCCCAAGAAGATCATTACATGGTTTGGAGCTAACGAACCGCTTAGTGGATATGGTAAAATGATATTAGGTGAAAGTCACCTATTAATTGGTGATAAATCTAAGGGTACAAATTTAATTAAAGAAGGTTGGATTACAGCAAAATTATCTAGGAATGATTTAAAGTTTTTTAGAAAAAAATTTAAAAAAAGTCTAAATGCAAATGATTATATTAAAAGAGCAGATTATCTTGCATGGAATGGAAAGCATTGGGATCTTAAAAGACTAACAAGATATTTACCAAAAGATTATGAGCTTTTATATACAGCAAGACAAATACTGATAAGTAAGGGATATGGAGTTGACCAAGCAATTAAAAATGTGCCACAAAAATTTAAAAATGATGCAGGTCTTAATTATGATCGTTTGAAATGGAGAAGAAAAAAAGGTCGTGTAGACTCTTCAACAGAGATTCTACTAAAAATTAGAAATGATAAAGATTATTTAGTGATGCCAGAAAAATGGTGGAAAGAAAGAGAAATAATTTCACGAGCTCTAATTTATAAAAAAAAATACGAAATTGCTTATAAAATATCAAGTAATCACGGTATGACTGAAGGGTCAGACTTTGCAGCAGCAGAGTGGATGAGTGGCTGGATAGCTTTGAGTTTTTTAAATGATCCTTTAACAGCAAAAAATCATTTTAAAAATTTTTATGACAACGTTAACTATCCAATTAGTACCTCTAGAGGAGCTTATTGGCTTGCTAGTGCATATGAAAAACTTGGAGATAAAGAGCAATCGAATAAATGGTATTTAGAAGCATCAAAATATTTAACTACTTATTATGGTCAATTAGCATTTTTAAAGATCAATCCAAATGGAAAATTTGAACTTAATAAAGATATGGAAGTTGATAAAAAATATCGACTTATTTTTTTTAATAAAGAGCTGGTTAAAATTACTTATCTTTTAGATGAGCTTAAAAAAGATAAATATACTAAATTTATTTTAAGACATCTAGCCAATGATGATATTTCCAAAGGTAGTGAAATACTAGCAGCTGAACTTGCAACAAATATAAATAGATATGACTTTGCTATACAAGTTTCTAAAATTGCTTCCTATCAAAAAAGATTTCATAATAAATTTAATTATCCTATTATAAGTACACCAAAAAGTATTAATGGAAGAAAAATTCCAGATAGCGCTTTAATTTTATCTATTATAAGACAAGAAAGTGAGTTTGATTTAGAAGCTAACAGTCACGCTGGTGCAAAAGGATTAATGCAACTAATGCCCTACACCGCAAAATTAGTTTCTAAACAAGCAAAACTTCCTTATTCAAAATCAAGATTAACTACTGATCCTGAATATAATATCAATTTAGGTTCTCATTATATTGCAGGCCTTATCTTACAATATGATGGTGCATACCCTTTTGCAGTTGCCGCTTATAATGCGGGACCAAACCGAGTTAAGTATTGGAAAAAAATTAATAAAAATCCACAAAAGAAACAAATTAATTATGTTGATTGGGTTGAGTTAATAAAATTTAGGGAAACACGAAACTATGTTCAGCGGGTAATGGAAAACTACAATGTTTACAGATATATATTAGAACAAAGGCCTATTCCTATGAGAAATTTCTTTAAAGACCGTCCTCTATTTTAATGGCGGAAGAGGAGGGATTCGAACCCTCGGTACAAGTTTCCTCGCACGGTCATTTAGCAAACGACTGGTTTCAGCCTCTCACCCACTCTTCCGTATGACATTGTGTAATAAGCGATTGTATTGAAAATTCAATCTTTATAAAGTAATTATTCAATTATTATGAGAAATAAGTACTCTATATTTTCTTTATTTAAAAATGCTTTGTCGTATCATGAAAATTGGCAAAGAGCCTGGAAAGATCCAACGCCTAAAAAAGAATATGATGCTGTAATTGTTGGTGGCGGTGGTCACGGTTTAGCAACAGCATATTACTTAGCAAAAAAACATAATATGCAAAACATTGCTGTAGTAGAAAAAGGTTGGATTGGTGGTGGAAACACCGGTCGTAATACAACAATTATTAGATCAAATTATTTATGGGATGCTAGTGCAGGTTTGTATGATCATGCCTTAAAAATATGGGAAGGTTTATCACAGGAACTAAATTATAATGTTATGTTTAGTCAAAGAGGTGTAATGAATCTTGCTCACAATTTACAAGATGTGAGAGATTTAAAAAGAAGAACTCACGCTAACAGACTGAATGGAATAGATGCAGTTTATTTAAACACTGAGGAAGTAAAAAAGTTTTGTCCAATTATAAATACATCACAAGATATTAGATATCCTGTTTTGGGTGGTACTTTACAAAGAAGAGCTGGTACAGCTAGACACGATGCAGTTGCATGGGGATATGCAAGGGGTGCAGATCAAATGGGTGTTGATATCATTCAAAACTGTGAAGTTAAAGGTATCAAGAGAAGTGGTGATACAGTTGAAGGTATAGAAACAACAAAAGGATTTATTAAAACTAAAAAAATTGGTGTAGTTGCAGCAGGACATTCAAGCGTAGTTGCTAATATGGCAGGTTTAAAACTTCCACTTGAAAGTAAGCCCTTGCAAGCTTTAGTTTCTGAACCTGTGAAACCAATTATTGACACTGTTGTTATGTCAAATGCTGTTCATGCATATGTTAGTCAATCGGATAAAGGTGAGCTAGTCATAGGTGCTGGTACAGATGATTATATTTCTTATTCTCAAAAAGGTAGTCATCAAATTGTAGAAGGTACTTTAAATGCAATTTTAGAATTATATCCAATTTTTAGTCGTATGAGAATGCTAAGGCAATGGGGTGGTATTGTTGATATATGCCCTGATGCAAGTCCTATTCTAAGCAAAACATCAATCAAAGGATTATATTTTAATTGTGGTTGGGGTACAGGTGGATTTAAAGCAACACCTGGTTCTGGAGACTTGTTTGCTCATACTATTGCTAATGACGAACCTCATAAACTGAATGCTGCATTTAATTTAAATAGATTTGTAAGTGGTGACCTTGTAGATGAACATGGTGCTGCAGCAGTTGCACATTAATGTTTTTAATTAATTGTCCGTATTGTGGAGAAAGAGATCAGCAAGAATTTAAAGCTGGTGGAGAAGCTCACATCGAAAGACCCAAACAACCAACTGAATTAAGTGATGATGAATGGGCAGAATATTTATTTATGAGAAAAAATATTAAAGGTGTACAGTTTGAAAGATGGAACCATGCTCATGGTTGTCGTAAATGGTTTAATATGGCTAGAGATACATCTAATGATGAAATAAAAGCAATTTATAAAATAGGTGAAAAACCACCAACGCAATAAAATGACACAAAATCTAAGAATAAAATCAAGTGAATTTATAGATGAGACTAATAGAATTTCATTTAAGTTTGATGGAAAAACATACTATGGTTTTAAAGGAGACACTTTAGCATCTGCTTTAATAGCAAATAATATTCATTTAGTTGGTAGAAGCTTTAAATATCATCGACCACGAGGAATTATGACATCTGGTTCAGAAGAGCCGAATGCAATTGTTCAAATAAATCCTAATTCAAATATTACAGAACCAAATGCAAGAGCAACAGAAATAGAAATTTATGAAGGTTTAGAGGCATCTAGTCAAAATTGTTGGCCAAGTGTTAATTTTGATATAGGTGGCATAAACAATTTTTTAGCTCCCCTGTTTCCAGCAGGTTTCTACTATAAAACTTTTATGTGGCCTAAAAGTTTTTGGGAAAAGTATGAATTTTTAATTAGACATTCTGCAGGTCTTGGCAAATCTCCAAATACAAGAGATCCTGATATATATGACCACAGAAATATTCATTGTGATGTATTAGTTGTGGGTGCCGGTATATCTGGAATATTGGCAGCAAGAAATGCAGCAAAAAATAATTTAAAAACATTGCTTTTAGATGAGAAAAATGAACTTGGTGGATCAACAATATTTGAAGCAAATGAAGACAATAAAATTAATAATAATTTAGCATCTGAATGGTTAAAAAAAGAAATTAATGAACTTAAGAATATTAAAAATCTTGAGATTAAAACTAGAACAAGCGTAGCTGCATATCATCAATATAATTATTTACTTGCTAGAGAAAATTTAACAGATCATTTAAACAAAAAAGATAAAAAAAATAAGATTAGACAACGACTTCTTAAGATTAGAGCTAAAAAAGTAATTTTAGCAACCGGTGCACTAGAAAGACCTTTAATTTTTAATAATAATGATAGACCTGGTATCATGCTCTCCTCAGCTATTAAAAAATATAGTAATTTCTATGGTGTTGCATGTGGAACTAAAAATATTTTTTTCACAAATAATGATAGTGCTTATGAAAGTGCTTTATCATTGCATAATAAAGGAATTAATGTTGAAGCTATTATAGATATTAGGGAAAATTCTGATGCAAAAATAATTAAAAAAATTAATGATGCTGGTATAAAAATATACTGGTCACATACAATTGTTGATACCAGAGGATATAAAAGGATAAGCAGCATATCTATAATGAGACTTTCAAATGACGGTACATCGGTTACTGGCAGTAAAATTTCTATTTCATGTGATTGCTTAGGTATTGCAGGTGGTTGGACGCCTGCTGTACATTTATACACGCAATCTGGTAGTAAACTAACCTTTGATGAAGAACGAAAAATTTTTATTCCTAAAGCAGATACAAAAGAACAAATTAGTGTTGGCTCCTGCGGGGGCGACTTTGAACTAGATGAAATAATTACAAATTTAAATTATAAATTAAAAAATTTTTTAAACATCGATAAAACTGATTTTGACAGTATTGCTTTAGAAAATGATCATGAAACTTCAAAAAGAAATATTTGGCTTTTACCCTCTGATCAGAGTATTGGTAAAACTAAGCCTTTTGTAGATTATCAAAATGATGCTACTGCAAAAGACATAAAACTCGCATTAAGAGAGGGTTTTAGATCAATCGAGCATGTTAAAAGATATACAACAACAGGAATGGGTACTGACCAAGGTAAACTTGGAAATATGCATGCCTTAGGAATTATTGCAGATACAGCAGGTGTAAAAATGGGAGAATTAGGGACGACAACTTTTAGACCACCATACACTCCTTTAACATTTGGAACTATTGTTGGAAGAAATGTGGGAGAATTTTTTGATACATTTCGTAGAACTCCTATGAATGATTGGCACATTAAAAATAAAGCTGAATTTGAAAATGTTGGACAGTGGAAAAGATCTTGGTATTACCCTAAAGAAGGTGAAACAATGTATCAAGCCGTTCAAAGAGAAAGTAAAGCAGCTAGACAGAGTGCTGGAATATTAGATGCTTCTACCTTAGGTAAAATTGACATTCAGGGAAGTGATGCTTCAGAATTTTTAAATAGAGTTTACACTAACGCATGGTCAAAACTTGCTATTGGTAAATGCAGGTATGGATTGATGCTTAATGAGGACGGTATGGTTTATGATGATGGTGTTACGACTAGACTAAGTGAAAATCATTATATTATGACAACTACAACAGGTGGTGCCGCAAATGTTTTAGGAAAACTTGAAGATTACCTTCAGACTGAATGGCCCGAGTTAGACGTATATTTAACTTCTGTCACAGATCATTTTGCAACAGCTAGTCTGTGTGGTCCTAACAGTAAAAAAATTTTAAATAAAATTATTCCTGATTTAGATTTATCAGATGACAATTTTCCACACATGTCATTTAGAGAAGTATTAATTGATAAAATCAAATGTAGAATTATGAGAATAAGTTTTACGGGTGAGCTGAGTTATGAGATTAATGTACCAGCAAGTTATGGTGAGGCTATATGGCAAAAATGTATAGAGGCTGGAAAAGAATTTAATATTACTCCCTATGGAACAGAAACAATGCATTTATTAAGAGCAGAAAAAGGTTTTATAATTGTAGGTCAAGATACAGATGGAACAATGACACCTATTGATCTTCAAATGGACTGGATTGTAAGTAAGAAAAAATATGACTTTATTGGAAAAAGATCACTTTATAGATCCGACACAATGAAACAAGATAGAAAACAATTAGTAGGTTTATTGACTGAAGATCCAAATATTGTTTTGGAAGAAGGTGCTCAAATTGTTTCTGAATTAAATCAAAAACCAGTTGAAATGCTTGGTCATGTAACATCAAGTTATTTCAGCCCAAATCTTAATAAATCAATAGCATTAGCAGTTGTTAAAGATGGAAAAAATATGATGGGTAGAAAACTTTTCGTTCCAATGGAAAATAAAAATATTAGTGTCACCGTGGCTAATACAGTGTTTTATGATGAGAAAAATGAGAGGATAAATGCTTAATTATAAAAGAGCTACAAATGAAGAAATTAATTACAATGGTATCATTGTTAAAGAAATTTCACCTACAATGAAATTAAATTTAAGAGGTAAAAAAAGAGAATTTTTTACTAACATAGGTAAAAATCTAAATATGCTTCTTCCAACAGAGGCTAATACATCAACAATCAGTGATAAATTTACCGCTATTTGGCTTAGCCCTGATGAATGGATGATAGTTACTAACGATGAGGTGAAAAAAGATACAAATGAATATCAGCTAAATGAACTACTTTTTAACGATATATCCAAATCAAGTTTAGGTGCTATAATTGATGTTACAGATCAATTTGTTCAATTAGAAATCAAAGGGAAAAATATCTACGAAATATTTTCTGCAGGAAGTCCATTCAATTTTAGTGAATTTAAAGAAAAAAAAGGTTCATCTGTGCAAACAATTTTAAATCATATAGATGTTATAGTTCACAATAAGGGAGATCAAATTGTTAATTTATTTGTAAGAAGGTCTTTTGCTCAACATCTTTGGTCCTGGATTAATGACAGTGCTTCAAGATTATAAATTTAATTTTTTCTTCTAAAATCCCATGGCATTTCAAATTTGCCCTGCCAAATACCAAGTTTATTATTTTTTGCATTCATTTCATCTGAAATATATTTTTTAGAATACTTTCTATAAGCTACTGCATAACCGTTTGATACTAACCAAGAATTAAGATTTTGGTTTCTTTTATAACATTCTCCAATAAGCCTATTATATCTATCAACATCCTTTATCTTACATTTTATAATTTGATTATTTATTTTTTTAGTTAATTTATTAGTAGAAACTTGTCCACATAAGTAGCTCTTAGTGAACGAAAAACCACTAATTGTTAGGTAAGGCTTTTTACATGTTTGTTTTTTTTCTGGAGCATCTATCCCATGCAACCTAATTTTTTTATTACTTATTTTAATTGTATCTCCATCAATAATTTTTGCAAAACCAGTTATTTCCTTAATTTCTTCTGACTTAACATCATTGTAAGTAAATATAAAAACAACTAAACAGATAATAATCATTATTAAAACTTTTTTTTTGGTAAAAAACATCTTTAAGTAATTTAGATCAAATTATGTGGTGACTAATTTATTTTTTATATAATATTTAACGTAAAAGAATAAAATAATTGATATCGACCATTGAAATGTGGCCCAAATATAAAAAAATGTTTTAAAATCTGCATTAATATATCTGGCAATATGAAATGACAATATGGGTACTATAACGTTTCTTATAATATTATTTAACATGGCTTTTTCTGATTTTTTTAAAGCCATAAAAAAGCCATTTGAAAGAAAGAAAATTGGATAAGCTGGTAAGATGAAGGCTGATATTTTTAAGTACATAGAACCATATGCGATTACTTCAGAATTAGAGGAGAAGAATTTTGGAACAATATCAGCACTTAAATATATAAGAACACCTGAGAATAACATTAAATACAAACCGTATTTTACTGATGTAAAATATGATTGTTCAACTCGCTTATAATATTTAGCTCCAATATTTTGAGCAATTATAGAAATAATTGCTGTATTTATTCCTAAAATAGGAAGTAAAACAACCTGTTCAATTCTAGTTGCAGACCCATAACCTGCTACTGCATATTCGCTTGAAAAACCAACATAAGTAAAAACAATAGCAGCAGCCACTGAGTACCCTAAAATAGCAACTGTTATTGGCATAGATTGAAAGAAAATATTTTTTAGAAAAAAATATTTTACTTTAAAATAACTAAAGGTTATTTTCTTTATTCTTTCATTAGTTAGAATTTTTCTAAGTACAATTAAAAGAGAAACAAATTGAGCAATTAACGTTGCTACACCAATTCCTGATATTCCTAAAGCTGGTATAAATAAAAAACCAAAAATAAAAATAGGATTTAAGATTATATTTAGGAAAAAGGATAAAATTAAAGCATTTCTATACGTTACTGTGTCTCCTTCTGCATGTAAAAAGGAATTTAGTGCTACAACTAAAATAAACAATATTGTACCAAAGAAAATTATATTTATATATTTTAGACCTAGACTGGTAACCTCTCTCGTTGAATTCATTAATAGAAATACTTTTTCACCAAATATAAAACCAAGTATAGATACGATTAACGAAATAATTATTGCATAGAAAATAATGTTTACAAAATAACCTAAAACATTTTTTTCATTTTTCTCTCCAATACTGCTACCAATCAAAGATGTACCAGCTACTGTAACACCAATAGATGTAGCAATTATTATAAAGAAAATTGGAAATGACTTACTTAAAGCAGAAAGCGCTTCAGGAGATATTTTTCCAGCATAAAAGGTATCAACTATTGTATATAGGGTTTGAAAAAGCGTTCCTATACTAGCTGGTATTGCAAGCTTTCTGACTAAAGTTGAAACCTCATCTTTTAATAAATTCATCTAGTTTGTTAAATGTTATTAATATTCTTTTTGGAAGATATGTCTTTTTCCAACTTTTTTAGCAAGGTTAATTTGCTTTTGTCTCATTCTAAATCTTGTTTTTTGTTGATCTGTTAATTTATCGTGACAATTTGGACATGAAACGCCTTCCTCATATTTTTTTGAATTTTTAATCTGTGGAGAAATTGGTTTTCTGCAACCACTACAAATTGAATAAGATCCAGATTTTAGACCATGTTTTAAACTAACTCTGTTATCAAAAACAAAACATTCACCTTTCCATAAACTTTTTTTTTGATTTGTCTTTTTTAAATAATTTAAAATACCACCTTTTAATTGATACACATTACTAAAACCTTTTTTTTCTAAATAAACTGAAGCTTTTTCACAACGAATTCCACCAGTACAAAACATTGCGATAGGTTGATTTTTTTTAAGATTTTTTAAATATTTTGGAAAATCCCTAAAATTATCAATATTTGGATTCGTAGAACCTTTAAAAGTACCAACGTCATATTCAAATGGTTTTCTAGCATCAATAACAAGTGTTTTTTTATTCTTTATTAATTTATTCCATTTGTTTGGGTCAACATGACTGTCTTTTTTTTTGATCATTTGACTAAGTTTTAAGTTCATAGGAACAACTTCAGTCTTAATTTTCACTCTAGGTTTATGAAACGGTAGAAACAAACTTTTTGATTTATTGAAACTATTAAAATCTTTAAATTTTAAAATTTTTTTTAAATTATTAATAGTAGTTTTAATATCTGGTTCTTTACCAGAAATAGTACCATTTACACCTTCTTTTGAAATTATTATTGTTCCTCGAATATTATTTTTTATTAAAACTTCATTTATCAATCTCTTATTTTTTTTTAAATACTTAATATTTAAAAACCTATAAAAACCAAATACTTCGTACATTACAATTTCCTACATATAGTCATTCCATCCCCTAGAGGAATTATGGTTTTCTCTACTCTTTTGTCGTTAGAGACAAATTCGTTAAAGTTTTTAATGGTTTTAGTAATTTTGTCATGTTCGCTTTTCTTTGCTACTTCTCCATACCAAAGGACATTATCAATTATGATTAAGCCACTTGTCTCAAGCAAACTCAATGATCTTTCATAGTATTCTTTATAGTTATCTTTATCAGCATCTATGAATATGAGTTCAAATTTTTCTTTAATTTCGACCAGACTCTCTAGGGCTGGTTTAATTAATGTTGTAATTTTATGATCTTGTTTTGCTTTTTTAAAAAAATTAATAGCAACTTTATTTGTTTGCTCATTTTTATCTAATGCAATTATTTTACCATCATCAGGTAATGCTAGTGACATAGATAAAGTACTTAAACCTGTAAATGTGCCAATTTCTAGTACTTTTTTTATGTTAGAAACTTTAATAATTAGATGAAGTAACTGAGTTTGTGAGATTGATATCTGCATTTTTTTTATGTCACCAAGTGATGTATTGTACTCAATTATTTCTTTTTGGACTGGGTGAAGATTATGTCCATGTTCTAAAATATAATCTTGCAGCTCTTGTGTAATATTAAGGTCTGAACCCATAAACTTTAAAGTTTCTTCTTTAAAATCTCATTTACTAATTGAGGATTGGCTTTTCCACCTGATACTTTCATTACTTGTCCAACAAAAAAACCAAATAATTTTACTTTACCTGATTTGTATTCAGTGGCTTTTTCTCGGTTATCATCAATAACTTTATCAATTAGTGCTTCTAGAGCTTTAGGATCACTTTCTTGTTTTAATCCTTTTTCTTCAACTATTTTTTTCGGGTCTTTGTCCCCTTCCATCATGTGTTCAAAAACAGTTTTAGCTATTTTCCCAGAAATAGTTCCATCTTTAATCAAATTTATTAATTTTGATAAATTACCCGCACTTATGGGGCTTTCAGTGATTTCTAGATTCTTTTCATTTAAAGCAGCAAACAACTCACCAATTATCCAGTTAGTAGCAAGTTTCACATCTGATTTTTTTATTACATTTTCAAAATAATTAGAGGTTTCATTATCTGAAACTAAAATGGTTGCCTCGTAAGGAGATAGTTTGAATTTTTCAATAAATCTTTTTTTCTTTTCATCAGGTAACTCTGGAATTTCTAATTTTAACTTTTCTATAAAATCATCGGAAACTTCTAGAGGCAAAAGATCTGGATCAGGAAAATATCTATAGTCATGTGCATCTTCTTTTGATCGCATTGATCTTGTCTCATTTTTTTTAGTATCAAAAAGTCTGGTCTCTTGATCAATAGATTGACCATCCTCAATTAGATCTACTTGTCTATTTGCTTCGTATTCAATTGCCATTTGCATAAATTTTATTGAATTTACATTTTTGATTTCACATCTTGTTCCAAATTCTTTGGTGCCTTTTCTTCTTACAGAAACATTTACATCAGCTCTTAGTGAACCTTCTTGCATGTTTCCATCACAAGTTCCAAGATATCTCATTATGGATCTTAATTTTTTTACAAAAGCATTTACTTCATCAGGGGATCTTAAATCTGGTTTACTAACAATTTCCATCAAGGCAACACCTGATCTATTTAGATCTACAAATGTATTTTTTGGATCCAAATCATGTATACTTTTACCTGCGTCTTGCTCTAAGTGTAATCTTTCAATACCAACCTCTTTTTGACCATCTGGCATATCTAATATAACTTTACCTTCACCAACAATTGGATCTTTAAATTGTGATATTTGATATCCTTGTGGAAGATCCGCGTAAAAATAATTTTTTCTATCAAAAACAGATCGTTTATTTATTTTGGCTTTTAGTCCTATACCGGTTTTTATTGCTTGTTTTACACAAAATTCATTTATTACTGGTAGCATGCCTGGCAAAGCTGCATCTACTAAACTTACTTGAGTATTAGGTTCTGCACCAAATTTTGTTGATGATGTTGAAAATAACTTAGATTCTGAAGTAACTTGCGCGTGAACCTCTAAGCCAATTACAACCTCATACTGATTATCTTTTCTATTAATTAGATATTCTGGCTTATCTTTACTCATTTAATCCACCAATCAGTAATTTTATTTTTAAAATTTATCTTTTCTTCCATTGCATAAGCAATATTTAATATGTTTTGCTCATCAAATGCTTTACCAATTATTTGTAATCCTAAAGGATAACCCTTTGCATCATGACCAGCTGGTATAGAAATTCCAGGCAAACCTGCTAAATTTACTGGAACTGTAAAAATATCGTTCAAATACATAGATACAGGATCGTTTGTTTTTTCACCAATTTTAAATGCTGAACTTGGAGTTGATGGAGTTAATATAGCATCTACCTTCTTGTAAGCTTCATCAAAATCATTTTTAATAAGCTTTCTTACTTTTTGAGCCTTAAGATAATATGCATCGTAATATCCTGATGATAAAACATAAGTCCCTATCATTATTCTTCTTTGAACTTCTGCTCCAAAACCTTCAGATCTAGTTTTTTCATACATATCTATCAAATTTTCTCCATCAGCTCTAAATCCATATTTAACACCATCATATCGCGCAAGGTTAGATGAAGCTTCAGCAGGTGCTACAATATAATAAGTGGGTAAAGCATAATTAGTGTGAGGTAGTGAAATATCTATAATTTCTGCACCACAATTTTTTACATAATCAATACCTTTCTTCCAAAGATCTTCTATTTCTTTAGGCATGCCATCTACTCTATATTCCTTAGGAATACCTATTTTTTTCCCTTTGATATTATTGGTTAATTCTTTGCTGTAATTGTTTCTTTTAAAATCAATAGAAGTAGAATCTTTTTCATCATAAGAACTAATAACCTCGTGTAATAATGCACAATCTTTAACGTTTTGAGCCATTGGTCCAGCTTGATCTAATGAAGACGCAAATGCTACAATTCCATATCTTGAACAACTTCCGTAGGTTGGCTTTAAGCCTACAGTCCCTGTAAAAGATGCTGGTTGCCTAATTGAACCACCAGTATCTGTTCCTATTGTAACTGGAGTTAATTGTGCTGCAACAGCTGATGATGAACCACCTGAGGATCCACCAGGTACTAAATCTTTATCAATTGGATTTTGTACATTTCCAAAAAAACTTGTTTCATTTGATGATCCCATAGCAAACTCATCACAATTTAATTTTCCAAGAAGAATAGCTCCCTCGTTCCAAATATTTTGGGTAACTGTAGACTCGTATGTAGGAATAAAGTTATTCAAAATTTTACTACCTGCTGTAGTTTTAATATTTTTGGTACAAAATAAATCTTTAACAGCCATTGGTATTCCAGGTAATTTTAAATCTAAATTAGGGTTTTCATCAAATCTTTTAGCTTTATCAATTGCAGCTGAAAAATCTTCTGTTACATAGGCATTTAACTCTTTAGATTTTTCAGATCTTTCTACGAATGCTTTTGTAACTTCAGTAGATGAAAGTTTTTTATCTTTAATATTTTTAATTAATTCTGAAAGTGATTGTTTTGTAATATCAGACATTATTCAATCACCTTTGGTACTACAAAATAATCCTCATTTTCTTGGGGTGAATTTTTTATTATTTGTTCTCTTAAATTTTTACTTTTTACTTCATCTGATCTTAGTTTAAGTGTTGTTTCAGCGACAGAAGTAAGAGGTTCAACATTTGCTGTCTTTAATTCATTAAGTTTCTCAATAAATTCAAAAATAGAATTTAAATCACCAGCAAGTTTCTCTGCCTTTTTTTCATCAACAGAAATTCTTGATAATTTAGATATGTGCTTTATTGTTTTAAGATCAATGCTCATATGATAATTAAATATGACGCAAACTATCACTTAAGTTATAATTATACAATATGATCACTATAGAAGAGTTTAAAAAAAAACAGTCAGAAACATGTAGATTAATTGGTCTAGATCTTGGCTCTAAAAGAATTGGTGTTTCAATCTGTGATGAAAAACAATCTATAGCTACTCCATTAAAAACATTAAATAAAACTAGTGCAGACAATTTAATCAATGAATTAAAAATGATTATTGAGGAAAATAGTATTAAGGGAATTATAATAGGGTATCCTATTAATATGGATGGATCTTTAGGCAGATCTGCCCAGTCTGTCCATGATATCTCCAACAATCTTGATAAAAATTTAAATATTGATGTTTGTTTATGGGATGAAAGACTTTCAACGGTAGGTGCGTTCAATTTATCTAGTCAATTGGATATAAATGTAACTAAAAGAGAAAAGAATATAGACCAGAATGCTGCTGCATTCATACTTCAAGGAGCAATAGATTTTTTAAATAATTAATGCTTGCCAACTAACTGTATTATAGTTATAGAGTTAATTTTAATGGCGTCTAAAACCAATAAAGCTATTAAAATCTCACAAAAACATTTGTTAGGTATTCAAGATTTGTCAGTTAGTGACATAAATATTATTCTTGATGAAGCTCAAACCTTTATAAAAGTAAATCGAAGTAAGAATAAAAAAATTGAAGTTTTAAAAGGTAAAACTCAAATAAATCTATTTTTTGAGCCGTCAACCAGAACTCAAAGCTCATTTGAATTAGCAGGAAAAAGATTAGGAGCTGATGTGATGTCAATGAACATGGGTAATTCAGCAATTAAAAAAGGTGAGACACTTATTGACACTGCTATGACTTTAAATGCAATGCATCCAGATATCATAGTGATTAGACATCAAGACTCAGGAGCTTGTAATCTTCTTTCACAAAAAGTTAATTGTGTAGTATTAAATGCTGGGGATGGGCGGAGAGAACATCCTACTCAAGCGTTACTAGATGCGCTAACAATAATTAACCGAAAAGATAAAATCCAAGGATTAAAAATTGCAATATGTGGAGATATTTTGCATTCACGTGTAGCTAGATCAAATATTTACTTATTAACTATGCTTGGAGCTGAGGTAAATATAGTTGCTCCTACAAATTTGATGCCAAAAGAAATAGAAAAATTTGGGGTTAATACTTTTACTGATATGAAGAAAGGACTTAAAGATTGTGACATTGTAATGATGTTAAGATTACAAAATGAGAGAATGACAAGTTCATTCTTGTCATCAAATAGAGAATATTACGAGTATTACGGTTTAACACCTGATAAATTAGATCATGCTAAATCTGACGCCCTTATTATGCATCCAGGTCCGATGAACAGAGGTATAGAGATTGATACCAGGTTAGCGGATGATATTAACAAGAGTGTTATAAAGGAACAGGTTGAACTTGGTGTTGCTGTAAGGATGGCGTGTTTAAAAATATTTTGTGAATAAATGAAAAAACAATACTTTATAAATGCAAATATTATTGATCCTCATAATTCATTAAATGAAAATGGTGGATTAATTATTGATGAAAATGGAAAGATCGAGGCAATAGGTAAAAAAGTAAATAATAATAATCTTCCATCACGAGAAAAACCAATTGATTTAAAAGGAAAATATATCTTTCCTGGTCTTGTAGATATGAGAGTGTTTGTGGGTGAACCAGGTTACGAATATAAAGAAAATTTTAGAACTTTAAGTAATGCTGCTTTATCTGGTGGAGTGACTTCTGTCGTCACTATGCCAAATACAGATCCAATTATAGATAATGTTTCTATTGTAGATTTTTTAAAAAGAAGAGGAAGAGATAAATCTAAGATAAATATTTTTCCTTGTGCATCTTTAACTCATAATATCGAAGGAACTAACATGACTGAATTTGGCCTATTGGCCAAAAAAGGAATAATTGCATTTACTGATGGCGTCAAAACTATTCAAAATACACAACTAATGTCCAGAATGATGAATTCAGCAAAAGACCTAGGTTGTTTAATTATGCAACACGCTGAGGATTTGCATTTGTCAGAGAACGGCATGATTAATTCTGGAATAATTGCCTCAAAACTTGGACTATCTGGAATACCGGATATTGCTGAAAGAATTATAATTGAAAGAGATTTGACATTGCTTGAAAAAATTAAATGTAGATATCACATTTCACAACTTTCCTCCTCAATGTCTGTTGATATTATAAAGCAAAGAAAAGAAAATATAAAATTTACATCAGGTGTTTCAATAAATAATTTATCTCTGAATGAAAATGACATTGGAGATTTTAAAACTTTTTTAAAATTATCTCCTCCATTAAGAAAAGAAGAAGATAGAGAAGCATTGGTGCAAGGATTAAAAGACGGGGTGATTGATGTAATCGTTTCAGATCATAAACCTGAAGACGAAGAATCTAAAAGATTAACATTTTCACAAGCTGCAACTGGGGCATCCGGTATTGAAACACTATTATCATTAAGCTTAGAATTATTTCATAATGGATCTATTAAACTTGATACTATAATTCAATCATTGACATCAAATCCTGCTAAAATATTAAATATAAATAAAGGAAACTTATCTATTGGAAATGATGCTGATTTTTGCATTGTAGATATAGACAAACCTTGGGTTATTAAAAAAGAAAATTTAATCTCTAAATCAAAAAATACCTCTATAGAGGATAAAAAACTGCAAGGAAAAGTAACCAATACATTTGTAAAAGGTCAGGAATTATTTAAAGTATAAAAATGGAATTTTTAACTATAGGTATAATCTCATACCTAATGGGTTCTATACCTTTTGGATTTATACTAACAAAAACTTTTTTAAAAAAAGATATAAGAGAAATTGGATCTGGTAATATAGGTG
>CACKYY010000015.1 GCA_902604525.1 uncultured Pelagibacteraceae bacterium
ATGTGGTAGGTATCGCTGGTTGTTCAAAGTTGACTAACAATCTCTTAAGTGAAATCAAATCAAAAAATATCGATTTTGTAATTGTTAACGGCGAAAATGCTGCCTATCAAGGGGTAGGTCTTACAAAAGAAATATGTAAAGATTTTTTTAATTGTGGAGTAAATGTTATTACAACAGGAAACCATGTTTGGGACCAAAAAGAAATTATGGAGTATATTGAGAAAGAAGAAAGATTACTACGTCCCAAAAATCTTTTTGAACCTGCACCAGGAAAGGGATTTAATATTTATAAAACTAAAGACAATATAAAAATTGGCGTTTTAAATTTGATGGGGAATGTATATATGAAAAAGTGTGAAGATGTTTTTCAAGCTTCAAAGAAATTTTTAAGTGAGAATAAATTAAAAGAAGACTATGACATACTTGTTGTTGATTTTCATGGTGAGATTACAAGTGAAAAAAATGCGATTGGTCATTTTTTTGATGGGAAAGCTACGCTTGTAGTAGGAACTCATACCCATATTCCAACAAATGATGCAAGAATTTTGAATAATGGCACAGGATATCAAACAGACGCTGGTATGTGTGGCGACTATGATTCAGTTATCGGCATGAACAAAGAAAATTCATTAAATAGATTTTTAAAAAAAAACTCCACTAAACATTTCCCATCTATTGGTGAGGCTGCTTTGAGTGGTGTTATGGTTGAATGTAATATAGAAACTGGCTTAGCTAACAACATTCAAAGCTATATATATGGAAATCTTAAAGAAAATTAAATAAAAACATATGGCAGGACATTCTCACTGGGCTGGAATAAAGCATAAAAAAGGAAAAGCTGATAAACAGCGTTCAAAAATTTTTTCAAAATTATCAAAAGAAATTACAGTTGCTGCAAAACTTGGTGATAAAGATCCTGCAATGAATCCTAGATTGCGATCAGCTATTCAGGCTGCTAGATCTGCCAATATGCCTAAGGACAATATTGAGAGAGCAATTGATAAATCATCTGCAGCAACTGGATCCAATTTTGAGAATTTAAGATATGAGGGATTTGGACCTGATAAAATTGCTGTTATTGTGGAGACTTTAACAGATAATAAAAATAGAACAGCCTCTAACATAAGAACAATTTTTCAAAAAAATGGAGGAAGTTTAGGAACACAGGGATCTGCCTCTCATAATTTTAAACAATTGGGTATCATTAAGATTGATAAAAAAGAAATTACAGAGGACAATATTTTGGAATTAGCAATTGATGCTGGAGCTGATGAGTGTATATCCCACAACAATTTTCATGAAATTCATTGTCCTATTAGTGAAATTTATAATGTAAAAAAAAATTTAGAAAAAATAATACCTAATTTTATTTCAACAGAGATCGAATGGAAACCTCTAAACAGTATAGATATTCATAATGAAAAAAAAGATGAGGTAATTGAATTTTTAGATAGTTTAGAAGATGATGACGATGTACAAAATGTTTTTTCAAACGTAAATTTAGAGGTTAATTGATGCTAATAATAGGAATTGATCCTGGGATATCAGGGTCAATTTGTTTCTTTCAAGATGGAGAAATAAAAGATGTGGTGCAGATGCCGACCATGATTGAGGGTAAAAAGAATAAAAAGCAAGTAAATGGATCTCAGATTTTTAATGAAATTTCACAGAAAATAAAAAGTATGGATAAAAAAAATATAAAAGTGGTAATTGAGCATGTTGCAGCAATGCCAGGCCAAGGAGTTACTAGTATGTTCAATTTTGGTCAATCTTTTGGTATACTCAAAGGAATTTGTAGTGCTATGCAGCTTCCAGTCTATTTTGTTCGACCTGTAAAGTGGAAAAAATATTTTAATTTGATCAATTCTGAAAAAGACGCAAGTAGAACAAGGGCAATTGAAATTTTTCCATATTATTCATCACATCTATCAAGAAAAAAGGATTCTAATAAGGCAGATGCTATTCTAATAGCTAGTTATTTCTTTGAGACATATAAAGAAGAGTAATTACAGCATAATTCAAGTCAAATTCATGACACATTTAAGTGTGAAGAGTAATTATGGAAGCAGACATAGCAGCAAAAGCTTTAGAACTAGGCACTAACACAGATTTTTCGTTATTTAGTTTATTTTTTAGGGCTGACATAATTGTAAAATCAGTAATGATTATTTTGATAATTTGCTCAGTATATTCTTGGGCAGTAATTATAGATAAATTTAGGTTATTTAAAAAAATAAATAAATCTTCTGAGGAATTTGAGGAAAAATTTTGGAATTCTAAGTCTGCTGAAAATTTATATAATAGTTTACCATCCAAACTTGAAGATCCTATGGCGTTAGTTTTTCAAAATGCAATGGAGGGTTTATTAAAGAAAAAAACAAGAAACAACTTAAGTGAGAGGATGAGTGCACTTTTAGAAAATGGGATTGAAAAACAGATGGCAAAAATTGATAAAGGCTTTACTTTTTTAGCTACAGTTGGTTCTACCGCACCTTTTATAGGTTTATTCGGAACTGTTTGGGGAATTATGAATTCTTTTCAATCAATAGCAATTTCAAGAAATACTAGTCTTGCTATAGTGGCACCTGGAATTGCCGAAGCATTATTTGCAACCGCATTAGGTTTATTAGCAGCAATACCAGCAGTTGTTGCTTATAATAAATTCAATAACGATTCTAAAAAATATTCTGAAAAATTGGAAAATTTTTCAAAAAGGTTTCTAACTATAATTTAAATGGCGTTTAAATTAAATCGTTCTTCAAAAGAACCTATGAGTGAAATTAATGTTACGCCATTTGTTGATGTAATGCTAGTATTATTAATTATTTTTATGGTAACAGCACCTTTGTTAACTGTTGGTGTTCAAGTAGACTTACCAGAAAGCTCTGCAGATTCGCTCCCCGAGGAAACAGAACCTCTAACACTATCTATAAATGCAAAAGGGGAGATATTTATTCAAGAATCCAAAGTTGAGTATAATAATATCATTGCAAAAGTCTTGGCAGTTTCAAAAAATAGAACAGATACAAGAATTTATGTCAGAGGCGACAAAACTATAAATTATGGAAGAGTACTTGAAATAATGGGACTTCTTTCTGGATCAGGTTTTACAAAGGTAGCGTTAATATCAGAACCTTATAAACAGAGGTAACTAAATTGAATAGAAGTATAATTATCTCTTCTGTTTTTCATGCTTTGTTAATTACTATAACAGCTATGAGCCTTCCTTTTTTGTCAAAGAAACCCTTAGATATTCCTCCAATTGTATCGGTTGAATTAATTCAGATAGCTGAAAAAACAAATGTTCCTTTTGCCCCAAAAGCAAAAAAAATTATAGAGAAAGTTAAGGAAAAAGAAAAGCTTGTGTCAGAACAAGCTCCACCAAAAAAAGTAAAAAAAACAAAAACCAAAACTGTAGTCTCTCCAGATCAAAATAATAAAAAAATTGAAAATCAAACTCCTGAGGCAATCCCTCTTCCAGATAAAACAGTAAAAAAAATTAAAACAAAAGAAGAAAAAAAGCAAAATCCAGAAAAAGTGGATATAGAGGTTAAACAGGTTTCAGAGTTTGAAAAAAAAGATTTATTTGATCCAAATAATATTGCTGCATTAATTGACAAATCTAAAGAGGAAACTGCTGAAGTAATTAAAAAAAACAATGATATTACCCAAGATAGTGAAAGAAATATAGAGAATACTGGATTAACATTAAGCGAAGAAGATGCACTTAAAGCACAAATTTTTGGATGTTGGAGTATTCCATTAGGTTTACCTTATAATGAAAACTTATTAGTAAGAATTAAATTAAAATTAAAGCCAGATGGATCAGTAACAAAAACTGAAATTTTAGATCACGCGAGGATGAATAAGCCAGGACAAGGATTTTATAAAGTCTTAGCAGAAAGTGCTCTAAGAGCTGTAAAATTATGTCAGCCATTAAGAGTGCCAACAACTGGCTATGAAAGATGGAAAGAATTACAGTTAAATTTTGATGCAAGGGAGATGTTAGAAGGCTAATATAAATACAATATGATGAAAAAAATTATTACATTATTTTTAATTATAATTCCGATAAATTCATACGCATTAATCGAGGTTGATATTACTCGTGGTAATCTTGACCCTCTTCCAGTAGCAGTTTCACCTTTATCCATTGACGAAAAATCAAGAAAAAGTTTTGAAAAAGTACTAAAGAAAAAAAATATTGGAGTAGAAATTTCAAGTATTGTAGAAAATAATTTGAGAACATCAGGATTATTCAATCCTTTAAGTAAAAAAGCTTTTTTACAAGCTCCAGATATAGCAAATCTTAAACCAAGATTTGAAGATTGGAGTTTAATTAAAGCTCAAGCGCTAATTACAGGTAAAGTAAACTATGTAGATGACAAGTTAAGAGTTGAGTTTAGACTATGGGATGTGCTTGCAGCCAAAGAAATGATGGCATTAGCATTCACTACAGTTCCGAGCAATTGGCGAAGAGTTGGTCACATCATCTCTGATAAAGTTTATGAGAGATTGACTGGGGAAAAAGGATATTTTGATACTAGAATTATTTATGTTGCAGAGGAAGGCCCTAAGACACAAAGAGTAAAAAAATTAGCAATCATGGATCAAGATGGATTGAATAATAAATTTTTAACTTTAGGTAATGAATTAGTACTTACTCCTAGATTCAATCCAACAAGTCAAATGGTTACTTATTTGTCTTACTTTAAAAATCTTCCGAGAGTTTATTTATTAGATATTGAGACTGGTACACAAGAAGTAGTGGGAGATTTTCCTGGTATGACTTTTGCACCAAGATTTTCTCCAGATGGAAAAAAAATTATTATGAGTTTTGCAAAAGATGGGAAATCTGATATTTACACCATGGATTTAGAAAACAGAATTGTAGAGAGGATTACAAATCATCCATCTATCGATACTTCACCGTCTTACTCACCTGATGGAAAATTTATAACATTTAACTCCGACAGAAGTGGTTATCAACAGATTTACATAATGAATAACGATGGTAGTGATGTAAAAAGAATTTCATTTGGAAACGGACTTTATGGAACTCCAGTTTGGTCACCTCGGGGAGATTTAATTGCATTTACCAAGTTACATAAAGGTAAATTTTATATAGGTGTTATGAGAACAGATGGAAAAGGTGAGAGGTTGTTAACTGAAAACTACTATCAAGAAGCTCCTTCATGGTCACCAAATGGAAGAGTTTTAATTTTTTATAGAGAAACGAAGACTAACGACAAAGGCGAAGGGTTTACCGCAAAGTTATGGTCTATTGATTTAACGGGTTACAATGAACGTCAAATAAAGACACCTACTGATGCATCTGACCCATCATGGTCATCTTTATTAAGTAATTAATATAAATTTAACCTTAGAATTATTGAAATTTCTTGATTTTTTGACTTGAAACCTCTAATTAGTTGTGAAAAAGTAATACTTTGAAATTAGCAGCAAGGAGCAATTTAATGATATTAAGCAAAATTTTTAAAAACACACTTCTGGTATTAACAGCATGTTTAATTTTATCAGCGTGCGCAACTAAAAAAGAAATTGCAACTGATATAAAAGGATCAATGCAAGGTGATGTTTACACAGGAACAGATACAGTTGAATATCTAGCTGAGGGAGTTCCTGATAGAGTTTTCTTTGCAACAAATGAGTCAATTTTAACTACAGCTTCTAGAGAAACTTTGAGAGCACAAGCGGCATGGATGAGAAAAAATTCAAGTATTAATGTAGTACTTGAAGGTCATGCAGACGAAAGAGGAACTAGAGAATACAACTTAGCTCTTGGTGAAAGAAGAGCTAACGCAGCTAAAGACTATTTGATGACTTATGGAATATCTTCTGACAGAATTACAGTATTAAGTTATGGAAAAGAAAGACCAGTTGACTCTGGTTCAAATCCATTGTCTTGGTCAAAAAACAGAAGATCAGTTACTGTTAAAGCAAATTAAAAATTTTAATCTAAAGACCCCATATACTTCAGTGGTATTGGGGTCTTTTTTTTGCCATTTTTATAATCATAAAGTAAAGAGTTAATGAAACTGATATTAAAATTAATCGTATTAAAGATTATTTTTGTTTTTAATTTTGTCATTATCAGTAATTCCTTTGCAGATAATCACAATATTTATGAAACTTTAGAAATTATTAAAAATGATCTAAAAACTCTTGAGAGGGCTGTTTACTCTGGATCAATTGAGATAGATAATAAATCTTCAATTAGTTCAGATTTAGAAATTGATCCCAATTCAGAAGATGTTCTTACAAGACATTTACTTAAATTGTCTGAAATTGAGGGCCAATTTAGAGAATTAACGAATAAATTTGAAGAAATAAGTTTCAAACTAGACAAACTTTCTAATCGATTGTCAAAAATTCAAGCTGACAATCAAATAAGATTTCAAGACATAGAGACATCACTTAGCTCAGTAATATTAAGTGATAGTTCATCTAAGTTAAGTTCAAAACCTAAAATAGATGAAAATAAAATTCTTCCAGGAAGTTCTCAACCCCAAGATCTTGGTTCAATATCATATAAAGATACAGAAACTTCTGATACGTCTCAGCAAATTCAATCAGTTGAAACTACCGCAACAATTGTAACTGAAAATTTTCAATCAGAGGATAAAATATTACCCCAAGATGTTTCACCAGAAAAACAGTATGAATTTGCAACTAGTTTTTTAAAAGTTGGAGACTACAGTACAGCTGAGAGAGCTTTTAGAGAATTTGTTCTTTCCAATACAGATCATGAATTAGCAGGAAGTGCTCAGTATTGGTATGCAGAAACATTTAGAATAAGACAATTATACACAGATGCTGCATCAGCGTATTTAGAAGGATATCAAAAATATCCAAAAGGCAAAAAAGCACCAATAAATTTGTTAAAATTAGGTGTATCAATGGTACAAATTGGAGAAAAGGATCAGGGATGTAAAATGATCACTGGTGTGGAGCTTCAATATCCTAATGCAAATCAATCAGTAATACAAAAAGCAAAATATGAGTCCAAAAAATTTGAATGTATCAAACAAGACTCATAAATATTTACTTAACAAATTAAGAGATAAAAGAATATTTCAAATTTACAAAAAATTTGAAAATATTATTAAATTAAATCAAGATTTTATCGTAGGGGTTTCTGGCGGTCCAGATAGCTTGGCTTTATGTTTTTTAACTAAAATTTATTCAATTAAAAAATCATGTAACCCCTATTATTATATAGTTGATCATAGACTTAGAAAAAATTCATCCACTGAAGCACAATGGGTTAAAAAACTATTAAAAAAATACAATATAAAGTCAAATATTTTAATGTGGTATGGAAAAAAACCTATTAGTAATATCCAGTCTTTAGCTAGAAATAAAAGATATAGTCTTTTAATTAATCAAGCTAAAAAAATGAATATCAAAACTATTTTAACAGGTCATCATATTGATGACTTGTATGAAAATTTTTTTATAAGAATTTCAAGAGGAAGTGGGCTTAATGGCTTAGTTTCTTTTAGTGAAAAAACTCTTAGAGATAAAGTAAATATAGTTAGACCGCTTATAAGTTTTGAAAAAAAACATTTGAAATATGTTACTACAAATGTTTTTAAATCTTATATCGAGGATCCCTCTAATGAAGATAAAAAATTCAAAAGAGTAAGGATAAGAAAGTTAGTAAAACATCTTCAGGACGATGGTCTTGATAAGAACAAATTTCTATTAACAATAAAAAATTTAAAAGATTCTAATGAAACTATAAAATTTTATGTTGCAAAAAATTTAAAAGATAATTCATATATTTATAAAGATAAAAGCAAAATTATTTTAAATAAAGAATTTTTTAATCAACCTCATGAAATAACTTTTAGATCGTTATCAGAAATAATTAAATTTGTTGGGAACAAGCATTATTCTGTTAGAGGAAAGAAAGTTGAGACCATTATAGATAAACTAAAAAGAGATACTAAAATTTCTATTAAACTTACAATTGGAAATTGCATAATCTATAAAGTGAACCAGTCAGTCTTAGTTCTAAAAGAGCATTAAATATAATATTTTCATTGATATTTTGTCACTTGTTTAATTCATAATAATTCTTATTTTATACATATGAATTTAAAAAATCTCGCAATGTGGGGAATAATAGTTTTCTTAACTATAGGCCTCTACAATATGTTCAAAAGCCCTCAACCGAATCCCAGAGGAGGAAATCAAATAATTTTTTCTGATTTTTTAACATCAGTGGATAATGGAGAAGTTGTAAAGGTTGAGATACAAGGTAAAAATATAAAGGGTGTTTACTCTAACGGTAATTCATTCTCTACTTATTCGCCAAATGATCCAAATTTAATTGAAAAACTATCTGAAAAAGGGGTGAGTATTTCAGCTGCTCCTTTAGAAGAAAAAATGCCTTCTTTATTTGGCGTATTACTTTCATGGTTCCCTATGCTGTTATTAATTGCTGTTTGGATTTTCTTTATGAGACAGATGCAAGGTGGAAGAGGTGGAGCAATGGGGTTTGGAAAATCAAAAGCAAAAATGATGAATGAACTTAAAGGAAAAGTTACATTCAACGATGTTGCGGGAGTAGAAGAAGCTAAAGAAGAAGTTGAGGAGATTGTTGAATTTTTAAAAGATCCAAAAAAATTTAGTAGACTTGGAGGAAAAATACCGAGAGGTGCATTATTAGTTGGTCCCCCTGGTACAGGAAAAACTCTTTTAGCTAGAGCGATTGCAGGTGAAGCTGCAGTTCCTTTTTTTACTATTTCTGGTTCAGATTTTGTGGAGATGTTTGTTGGTGTAGGTGCATCAAGAGTAAGAGATATGTTTGAACAGGGAAAGAAAAATTCTCCATGTATAATTTTTATTGATGAGATTGATGCTGTTGGAAGAAGTCGTGGCGCAGGTCTAGGAGGAGGAAATGATGAGAGAGAACAAACATTAAACCAATTATTAGTTGAAATGGATGGTTTTGATACCAACGAAGGAGTTATTATAATTGCTGCAACTAACAGACCTGATGTTCTAGATCCTGCATTATTAAGACCAGGTAGATTTGATAGACAAGTAGTTGTCTCTAATCCAGATATAATTGGAAGAGAAAAAATTCTTAAAGTGCATGTTAAAAAAATAAAGATGGCACCAGATGTTAATTTAAGAACAGTTGCAAGAGGTACACCAGGTTTTTCAGGCGCAGATCTAGCAAATCTTGTTAACGAGGCAGCTTTATTAGCTGCAAGAAAAAACAAAAGAATTGTTACTTTGGTAGAATTCGAGGAAGCAAAAGATAAAGTAATGATGGGGTCTGAAAGAAGATCAATGGTAATGACTGAAGAGGAGAAAACTTTAACAGCTTATCATGAGGCTGGACATGCAATTGTAACTATTAATGAAAGTGCAGCATATCCAATTCATAAAGCTACTATTATCCCAAGGGGAAGAGCTCTTGGTATGGTTATGCAATTACCTGAAAGAGATGAATTATCACAAACACGTGAGCAGCTACACGCCCAACTTGCTATTGCAATGGGTGGAAGGGTTGCTGAAGAAATAATATTTGGTGAAGATAAAGTTACTACTGGAGCATCGAGTGATATCGAGCAAGCGACCAAAAGAGCTAGAGCAATGGTTATGAGAGCTGGATTAAGTAAGGAACTTGGACCAGTTGCATATGGGGAAAACGAGGAAGAAGTTTTCTTGGGCAGATCAGTTGCAAGACAACAAAATATGTCAGAAGAAACGGCACAGAAAGTTGATTCTGAGATAAGAAAAATAGTTGATAAAGGTTATGAAAGAGCAAGAAAAGTACTAACAGAAAAAATTGACGATTTGCACAAACTTGCTAAGGCACTTTTAACCTATGAAACTCTTTCAGGAGAGGAAATAGAAAATTTAGTAAATAAAAATATTTATCCAAAAGATAAAGAAGACATTAAGGTTGAGGATAATGATAAGGGTTCTGCATTAAGTTCATTAGGACTTAAACCGAAGATAGTTCACTAAATTTATAAATGACTAGATATTACACAAGAGTGTGTAATTTCTATAGCGGCAATCGATCTAAAATTCTTGTAGAAAAAAAAAAATCACTACCACTTCACGGTATTAAAGAAATTTCATTTGATCAAATTGAAATAATTACAAGAAAATCTAAAAAATTAATATTTATTAATCAAATTAATAAATTATCAAAGTCTTTAAAAAAAAAAATTAAATCCGACCTAAATAAAATTACATCAAAAAAAAAAGGTTTTTCCAATTTAAAATTTAATGCTACCCCTAATTTGTTGGGAGTATTAAACTTGACCCCTGATAGTTTTTCAGACGGAGGCAAATTTAATAGAAAAGATAAAGCTATTCAACAAGCTACAAATTTATTTAACTCGGGTGCAAAGTTAATTGATATCGGAGGAGAGTCTACGAGACCAGGATCAAAACCTATAAACGAAAAGTTAGAATGGATTAGAATAAATAAAATTTTAAAACTATTAAGCAAAAAAATACCAATATCCTTAGATACAAGAAAATCAAATATAATGAAAAAAGGAATTCAACTTGGAGTGAAGTTAATCAACGATGTATCAGGTTTGGAATATGACCCAGAAACTGTGAATATATTAAAGCTAAATAACACCCCATTTGTATTGCAGCATTCCCAAGGCCTCCCTGAAGATATGCAAAGTAATCCGTCTTATAAAAATGTGTTGTTGGATATTTATGATTTTTTTGAAAAAAAAATAAAATTTTTAAGATCAATTGGAATAAACCATAATAAAATAATTATTGATCCAGGAATAGGTTTTGGAAAAAATTTGAAACATAATATGAATTTAATAAAGAATATTTCAATTTTTCATTCACTTGGTTTTCCTATACTAGTAGGTAACTCAAGAAAAAGATTTATTAAGGATATATCAAAAAATAATAATAGTAAATTGAGGATTGGAGGCACATTAGCTTCATCGATTTTTATGATGACCCAGGGTGTTCAAATTTTAAGAGTTCATGATGTTAATGAAATTATGCAAGGTATAAAAGTTTATAAGGAGATAATTAAAAATTAATGCCAAAAAAATACTTTGGAACTGATGGAATTAGAGGAGCAATAAATAGTAAAAACATAAATGGAGATATGTTTTTTAAGTTTGGTTTAGCATCAGGAACCTTTTTTAGATCACAAAAAAGAAACAAACAAGTTGCTGTAATTGCAAAAGATACAAGACTATCAGGTTATATGCTCGAACCGGCTTTGGTATCAGGATTAACTTCAGCTGGTATGCACGTCTTTACTTTGGGCCCTCTACCAACAAATGGTTTAGCAATGCTCACCAAAACCATGAAAGCTAATATGGGGATTATGATAACTGCATCACACAATCCACATTATGATAATGGATTAAAATTATTTGGTCCAGATGGAATGAAATTATCTGATAAAATTGAAAAAAAAATTGAACATTTAATAGATCAAAATATTGAAAAAAATTTATCTGAACCTCAAAAATTAGGAAGAGTAAAAAGATTAGAAACAGGAACTAAAGACTATATTAAAATTTTAAAAAAAAATTTTTCTGAGGAGTTTAATTTAAGAGGACTTAGGATTGTTATAGACTGCGCAAATGGAGCAGGTTATAAAGCTGGTCCTGAATTATTAAAATCACTAGGAGCGAAAGTAATAGCTATTGGGGTGGAGCCAAATGGTATGAATATTAATAAACATTGCGGATCAGTCTATCCAAACAATATTAAAAGAGCAGTAAAAAAATATAAAGCCCATATTGGAATTTCATTAGATGGTGACGCTGATCGAGTAATATTGTGTGATGAAAAAAGTAATATAATTGATGGAGATCAAATTGTTGCTGCTTTAGCTTCAAGATGGAAAAATAAAAAAATGCTAAAAGGGGGAGTGGTTGGCACCTTAATGTCCAACTATGGTTTGGAGCAATATTTTAAAACTCTTAATATTACTTTTATTAGGGCAAATGTTGGAGACAGGTATGTGAAAGAAAAAATGCAAAAATATAAATTTAATTTAGGTGGTGAACAGTCAGGGCACATTATACTTGGAAAATTTGCAACCACTGGAGATGGTTTGTTAGTTGCCTTAGAGGCTTTATATGGATTGAGAAAAGGAAAAAAAGCCAGTTTATATTTTTCAAAATTTAAAAAAATTCCACAAATATTAAAAAATATAGACGTAAAAGATAAAAATATAATAAACAGATCAGATGTAAAAAAATCTATTAAAATGGCTAAAAAATTAATTAGAGGAAAGGGGAGAATTTTAGTTAGGAAGTCAGGAACAGAATCAAAGATAAGAGTGATGGGTGAAAGTGAAAATTTAGAACTCTTAGCAAAGTGTATAAATATAATTGTAAGAAAAATTAAATAAATTGAAGATAAAATCAAAAGTATTAATAATTGCTGGATCGGACTCTTCTGGTGGTGCAGGAATACAAGCAGATATAAAAACTGTTACAGCATTAGGTTCATATGCAATGACAGCAATTACAGCTGTAACTGTTCAAAATACCACTGGTGTTAAATCAATTGTTCCAATTAATCCAAAGGAAATCTATAATCAAGCTACATTTTCCTCACATGATATTAAGCCAGATGCTGTAAAGATTGGAATGTTGCATTCGGTAAAGGTAATAAGATCAGTCATTAAGTCATTAGATAAAATTAAAGTTAGAAAAATTGTTTTAGATCCAGTCATGGTTGCAAAAGGGGGAGCAAAATTAATTGATAACAAGGCAATAAATTTACTTAAATTTTCCTTGTTAAAGAAAGTATTAATGATAACTCCAAATATTCCTGAGGCAGAAATTTTAACTAATACTAAAATAAAAACAAAAGAGGATATGATTGTTGCTGCACAAAAGTTAATTAAGTTAGGGGCAAAAAATGTTCTTATTAAAGGTGGTCATTTAAAAGGAAAATTTGTTCGTGATATTTATGTAAATAATAAAGATATCAAAATTTTTAATAGCAAAAAAGTTAAAACAAAAAATACCCATGGAACTGGTTGTACATTATCCAGCGCTGTTACAACATTTTTATCATGTGGAAAACCAGTAAAGAAATCTTGTGAGCTTGGAATTAAGTATGTAAGTTTAGCTATTAAATCTAATCCTAATTATGGCAAGGGTCATGGTCCTATAAATCATCTTAATTCTATGAGCTTAGTTAATAAATTTAAATAATGAAAAATATAGTAGTCGTTGGATCACAATGGGGAGATGAAGGAAAGGGCAAGATAGTTGATTGGCTATCTGAACAAGCAGATGTTGTAATAAGATTTCAAGGGGGACACAATGCAGGACATACGCTTGTTATTGATGGTGTAACATACAAATTAAGATTATTACCCTCAGGAATAGTAAGAAAAAATAAGATTTCAATTATTGGCAATGGAGTAGTGATTGATCCCTGGGCACTACTAGACGAGGTAGAAGAAATAAAATTAAAAGGAGTAGAGGTTAATATTGAAAATTTTATTATTTCAGAATCTGCAAATTTAATTTTACCATTTCATAGAGAAATGGATGAAATAAGAGAAGATACGGCTGGAAAAGGAAAAATTGGCACTACTAGAAGAGGAATTGGTCCTGCTTATGAAGATAAAGTTGGTAGAAGGTCTATAAGAGTGATGGATTTAAGATCTGAAAAAAATTTAGATCATAGGTTAGAGTCAGTTTTGATACACCACAATGCTATTAGGAAAGGTTTAGGAAAAAAAATTTATGAAAAAGAACAACTAAAAAAAGAACTATTAAAGATTGCACCAAAAATACTACAATTTTCACAACCTGTATGGCTTAAAATTGACCAATTTAAAAAACAAAAAAAGAAAATTTTATTTGAGGGGGCTCAAGGAGTTTTATTAGATGTAGATCATGGCACTTACCCTTATGTAACCTCATCTAATACTGTAGCCTCAAGCGCTGCAACAGGAACTGGTTGTGGACCGAATTCAATTAATTATGTTTTAGGAATTACCAAAGCATACACTACTCGTGTAGGAGAAGGCCCTTTTCCAACTGAGTTAAAAGATAATATAGGAGAATTATTGGGCACTCGAGGAAAAGAATTTGGAACTGTTACTAGCAGAAAAAGAAGATGCGGTTGGTTTGATGGTGTTCTGGTAAGACAAACCATTAAAATTTCAGGTATTGATGGAATTGCACTTACTAAATTGGACGTATTAGATGAATTGGATGAAATTAAAATATGTGTACATTATGAATTAGATGGAAAAAAAATTGATTATTTACCAGCAGCTGTTGAAGATCAATTAAAAATAAAACCGATTTTCAAAACTTTCCCAGGATGGAAGGTTTCAACAAATGGAATTAAAAATTTAGATGCTTTACCAGAAAACGCAAAAAAATATATTTTTGCAATTGAAGATTTTATAGGTGCGAAAATTTCAAGTATATCTACTAGTCCAGAGAGAGAAGATACAATATTAGTAGAAAACCCTTTTGATATTTAATTGGCTGGCAGTAAATTTTTAGATTTTGCTAAAAGAAGCATATGCTTTTGAAGTTTTTCGAAAGCTTTATTTTCAATTTGTCTTACCCTTTCTCGGCTAATTTTATATTTCTGACTTAAATCTTCTAATGTTGTTGGATTATCATTTAGTCTTCTTGAGTATAAAATTTCTCTTTCTCTATCGTTCAAAACTTTAATTGAATCTTTTAACAAATCTTTTCTTTGCTCCATTTCCTCATGGTGTGCATACTTTAAGTCATGGTCCAATTCTTTATCAACTAACCAGTCTTGCCATTCGTCTCCATCCTCACCAACTTGAGCATTTAGAGAAAACTCTTTACCTGATAATCTTCTGTTCATTGAAACAACTTCTTCTTTACTTACGTCAAGCTTGTTGGCAATATGATCAACATGTTCATCTCTCAAATCTCCTTCTTGTCGAGGTGCAATTTGATTTTTTATTTTTTTCAAATTAAAAAATAATTTTTTTTGGGCTGTTGTAGTTCCAATTTTCACGAGGCTCCAAGATCTTAATATATACTCTTGGATTGAAGCTTTGATCCACCACATAGCATATGTCGCTAACCTAAAACCTTTTTCAGGTTCAAATTTCTTAACGGCTTGCATCAATCCCACATTCCCTTCTGAAATCATTTCATTAACTGGTAAACCATAGCCTTTATATCCCATTGCAATTTTAGCAACCAATCTAAGATGGCTCGTAACTAATTTTTCAGCTGACTTAATATTTCCTGTAGTTTTCCAGTTTTTGGCCAGCATATACTCCTCTTCAGCAGCAAGCATTGGAAATTTTTTAATTTGATCCAAGTATGCTGATAGTCCTCCTTCATTAGATAGGGAGGGTAAATTATTGCTTACGGTTGTGTTCATTACAGGGTTTATTTAATTAATTTAAAATAATTTTCAATGTTTTATTTATTAGTGTTTCTGAGCATTTCTAAAATAGTATTTAGCTCCTGTGGTAAATTTGAGGAAAAATACATTTTTTTGTTATTTTTCGGATGAATGAAGCCAAGAGTTTTAGCATGTAAAAATTGTCTTTTTAAATCAGATATAGAATTTTGAATTTTTAAATCTATATCTTTTATTTTTTTATATTTTTTTTTATATTTATCATCACCGACTATACTATTTCCTTTATATTTCATGTGGACCCTTATTTGATGTGTACGACCTGTTTCTAATTTACACTCTACTAAACTTAATGTGGGCGTCTTTTCATTTTCAAAAATTTCAAGAGTTTTATAATTGGTAATTGCTTTTTTTCCCTTGGAGCGACTTACCTCCATTAGCTGCCTATTTCTTGAACTACGCGTTAGGAAAGTAACTATTTTTCCTTTAGAGGGTCTTAATTTTCCCCATATTAATAACTGGTACTCTCTTAAAATAGTATGTTCACTAAATTGTTTTGATAAATTTTCATGGGCTTGATTATTTTTAGCAATTATTACTAATCCTGAGGTATTTTTGTCAATTCGATGAACAATTCCCGGTCTTAATTTTTCACCTATATTCGATAAGGTATTTTTATCATAGTGCATTAGGGCATTAACAATCGTTTTATCATAGTTGCCTGCACCAGGGTGCATAATTATACCAGCTGGCTTGTTGATTACCATTAAGTCTTGATCTTCATGTATAATTTCTAATTTATAATTATACGGTTTTAATGATGCTTCTTCTGGTTTTGGTATTTCGAGAACAACCTGATCTCCAGTACTAACTTTTTTAGAGGGATTATTAATGACGATATTATTTAATTTGAGTTTGTTTTTTAATATTAAATTTTTGATTCTAGTTCTACTAATTAACTTCTCTCTTTGGTTGATCAAGATATCAACTCTTGAGTTATTTTCTTCCCGTTGAACAATAAAATTAATGTTTTTTTCCATAAAATATAATATTAATACTATATGCGCTTGTAGCTCAACTGGATAGAGCGCCTGACTTCGGATCAGGAGGTTCTGGGTTCGACTCCTAGCAGGCGCGCCAACAAAACAAATAACTCCTTTACAAGATATTACACCCGTTAAGGGATTATTAGTAACCACATAAACAATAATCACTTATAAACCAGAGGATAAAGATGCTGTTTGTAGAATGTCTGGTTGAATAGACGAAATGGGGGTGTAATTTCAAAAGGGCAGTTTTCTGCACCCTTGTTTTACTTAATCTTAAATTTACTAGTATTTGTTTAATATCTATCTAAATATATTTATCTTATTATAAACTTAATTTATTTTTAAAAAATCGAAAGTGTCACATTATTTTTATTAAGTAACAAAATATAAAACCTTTATGAGATTAAAAAAAACGTATTTAATTTTAATAATTTTTATCATAAGTATTTTTGTTGTTTTTAAGATTGCTGATACTAGATCATTTCTTTTTCTTGAAGACTTTGTAAGTAGCTCTCAAAGAGAATTTATTAAAAAAAGAATATTCTCTAAACAATATATATCTACTCAACATAGAGTAATACGTCATTATTTTGGCATGGAAGGTGCTCACAAAAGAAATAATTATGATCTTTTACTTGGAAAAATAAATCAGGAAACTCTATCTAATAATAAAATTCTTGATAGATATGCAATCGTAAAAGGAATTTATTTAGGACGTGCAATGTATTACCCTGGATCTGGCTATATTGATTTTCACGAAGATAATTTATTTATTTTATCTGCAAGAGGAATATTGGGTTATACAAAAGATTTAGAAAATGAACTAAAATTTAAACAAATAAAAAATAATATAGATAAATTTATAGGTTTAGATCAATTTTTAAAAAATAGGTCTTTTGCTGTATTAGACTTACTAATCTTTCAAAATAAAATATTTGTTTCTTTTACCAATGAAATGGAAGACAACTGTTGGAATACTAGTGTTTTAATGTCTGATTTAAATTACAAAGAAGTTAAATTCGAAAAATTATTTTTCCCTGATGAATGTGTTCATATGTATAAAAATAAGGATAAACAATTCCATCCACATCCATCTGGGGGAAGAATGATTGGTTTAGATAAGGATCATATTGTTTTAACGACTGGGCCTTTTAGAAGTAGATTTTTAGCTCAAGATAAAAAGAGCGTTATGGGAAAGCTAATTAAAATAAATATTAATGATGCGAATTTCGATATAATTACAATGGGACATCGAAACCCCCAGGGTTTATACTACGATAGAGAAAATGAATTTCTATTAGAAACAGAGCATGGGCCAATGGGTGGAGATGAAATCAATTTAATTGAACTGAGTAAAATTAATGAGGATGATATCCCAAACTATGGCTGGGCAATAGCTTCTGCGGGAGAACATTATGGAGGAAAGATACCAAAAAATGAAAAAACATATAAAAAATATCCTTTATATAAATCACATAGTGAGCATGGTTTTATTGAGCCACTCAAATCTTTTGTACCATCTATCGGTATTTCAGAGATTACAAAAATAGGTGAAAATAAATATGTAGTTAGCTCCTTGAAATATCAATCTATATATTTTTTTGAATTGAAAGATAAGAAAATCAATTCGATAGAGAGAGTTAAGGTTATTGAAAGAGTTAGAGATATAAAGTTTAAAGAAAATAAATTATATCTTTTTTTAGAGGAAACTCCAGCAATAGGGATCATAAATTTACAGTAAAAATTTATTTCTAAATAAATAAAGTTAAATATAATATAACTCTGAGTTTCTTGACCAAAAAAATGAATACTACTGTTGTAATTGTTTCATACAAGAGTGACAAAAAAATTTATCATAATTTAGATAAATTCGATAAGTCTATAAATGTTTTAATAATTGAAAATTCCAAAGATCTTCATTTAAAAAGAATAATTGAAAAAAAATATAAAAATGTAAGAGTTAAATTAAACGAAAACAAAGGGTATGCACAAGGTGCAAATTTAGGTGCTAAACTTACAAAAAGCAAATACATTTTTTTTTGTAGCTCAGATAATTTTATTAAAAAGAATACAATTAAAAAATTAGAATATTTTGCAAAACAGATGAGAGATAATTTTGGTATACTTGCGGTTACAGACAAGAAAGAGAGCGTATCTAAAATAACTAATGTTAAAAAACCTTGGAAAAAAAAAGAAAATGGCATCTCATGTTTTTTAATAAAAAGAAAAAACTTTTTTAAAATTTCTGGTTTTGATGAAAATTTTTTTTTATACTGTGAAGATAGAGATTTTACTGAAAGGTTAGTTAAAGCCAAACTATCATTTTACAAAGTTCCATTAACTTTTAAAAATAAGATTGGATCCCATAGTAAAAAATATGATTACCAAATTTTATTAAATAAAAATTGGCATTTTATGTGGTCAAAATTTTATTATAAAAGAAAACAATATGGTTACATTATTGCTTTATTAATAACAATGCCCTACCTTGCAAACTCCTGTATTAAGGTAATTCAGTTTATAAATAATCCTAAAAATTCAAGAATTTATATTGCAAGAATTAATGGTTTAATTAATGCGTATTTTTTAAAAAAAGCATGGTATAGACCCAATTTAACTAAATATGAAAAAAAAAATTAAAAAAATTTTAGTTACGGGTGGTTCTGGTTTTATAGGAACAAATTTTATTAATTTAATTTCCAAGAAAAATTATACAATTTTTAATATTGATAAATTATCTTATATTTCTTCAGAAGAAAAATTTAAAAAGATAAAAAACCCAAAAAAATATTTTTTTAAAAAAAATAATTTAAGTAATATAAATGAAATTTTTAACTGTTTAAATTTTTTTAAACCTAATTTAATAGTTAATTTTGCTGCTGAAAGTCATGTAGATAGGTCAATAGAAGATCCATTATATTTTATAAAAAATAATATTGAATCATCATTAAACTTATTTCACTCCTATGCCCAATACTCTAAAATTAATGAAGCTAGACTTATTCATGTTTCAACCGATGAAGTTTATGGATCCATATCAAAAGGTTTATCAAAAGAAACTGATAGTTATAATCCATCATCACCATACTCTGCATCAAAAGCAAGCCAAGATTTAATAGCAAGGGCATTTAATACTACTTATAAAACTGATATTCGCGTGATAAATTTATCAAATAATTATGGACCTTACCAATTTCCTGAAAAATTTATACCAACTTTGATTTTTCATTTTTTAAAAAATAGACCAGCACCAATTTATGGCAGGGGAGAAAATATTAGGGAATGGACACATGTGGAAGACAGTAGTAAAGCTATTTTAAAGACATCATTATCAAATAAAAAATTTTTTAATATAAATATAGGGTCGGGGAAAAAGGTTTCAAATCTAGAAATTGCCAAAACAATATTTAGCATTATGAAAAAAAGAAAGCTTACCAGTTTAACAAATCAAAATTATTTAAAAATGGTTAAAGATCGACCTGGTCACGATATTAGATATGCCTTAAATACAAAATTATTTAGAGAAAATATAAATTATAAAATTGATAAAAATCTTAAAAATGGTCTAAACGAAACAATTAGTTGGTACATTAATAATAATAGTTGGTTAAAAAGCTGTCTTAAAAAATATAAATTTAATAGATTGGGATTAATTGATTAAAAAAGTAATAATTTTGTGTGGAGGTACAGGATCAAGAATGTTTCCTGTAACAAAAGCAGTTAATAAACAATTATTACCTGTTTATGATAAACCAATGTTTTACTATCCTTTATCTCTTATGATGCTATGCGGTGTAAAAGAATTTGTTTTTATAATTAATAAAAATCAAGAAATAAATTTTAAGAATGCTTTAGGAAACACTAAAGATTTAGGAATTAAAGTTGATTTTATAATACAAGAAAAACCAAAAGGACTTCCTGAAGCATTTATAATAACAGAAGAATTAATTAAATCTAAATCAATAGCAATGATATTGGGAGATAATTTCTTTTTTGGAAATATGTTAACTCCAATAATCAAAAATTCTTTTAAAATAAAAAGAGGATGTAATATATATTTATATCCAAGTAATAATACTTCAGCTTATGGTGTTGTAGAGTTTGATAAAAAAAACAAAGTTAAAAGAATTGTTGAAAAACCAAAAAAATCTAAATCAAATTTAATTATTACAGGTCTTTATTTGTTTGATGAAAAGGTATCAGATTATGCAAAGAAATTAAAACCCTCAAAGCGAAAGGAGTTAGAGATAGTAGATTTAATTAATATTTATAAAAGAAAAAACATGCTTAATATTATAAAACTTGGTAGAGGGTCTGCATGGATGGATGTTGGGAATTTTTCTGATCTACATAGTGTAAGTAATTTTATCGAAAATATTGAACATAGACAAAGTTATAAAATCGGATGTATTGAAGAAATAGCTTTAAATAATGGATGGATTAATAAAAGAAAAATCAAAAATCGTATTAAATTTAATAAAAATGCCAATTATTCAAACTATTTAAAGAGTCTAATTAGATAGTTATGATCCCTAAGAAATTTTCTAACAAGGTATTTAGAGATAATAGAGGTTACTTAAAAGAAATTACACCAAGTATAATAAAAAAAAAATTTATTTATAGTATTTTAACAAGCTCAAAAAAAAATATTTTAAGAGGTATGCATTTTGACAAAAAATTAAAAGAGGAAAAATTAGTTCATGTTTTAGAAGGTAATATTTTAGATGTAACAGTGAATTTAAACAAAGGAAAAAATTTTGGAAAAATTTATTATTCTAAATTAAAAAAAAATGAAACTCTTTTTATCCCAAAAGGTTTTGCACATGGATATTTTTGTATTGGAAAGATTAATACTATTATTTATTTACTGACCGAAAAGTATTCACCCAAAGGAAGTTCCGGCTTTATATGGAATGATAAAAATTTTAATATCAAGTGGAATATAAAAAAACCAATTTTATCCCATAGAGATAAAAATTTAAAAATTTACAAAAAAAAATGAGAACAATTTTAATTTCAGGGGGTAACGGAAAATTTGCTCAGGCATTAAAAAAGATGAATAGCAAATATAAAATAATAGCACCTACAAAAAAACAAATGAATATAACTAATATTAAGTCAATTGAAAATTTTGTAAAAAATAAAAAAATTAATTATTTTTTACACGTAGCGGCTTTTTCTGCACCCATGAATTTACATAAAACTAAAGTAGAGAAAAGTATTTCAACAAATATTATTGGATCTGCGAATGCAGCCATTTGTTGTCTTAAAAAAAACATCAAGTTTATCTATATATCAACAAATTTTGTTTATCCTGGTATTAAAGGAAATTATCGTGAAACAGATCTACTTAAACCAGTAAATGAATATGGTTGGTCAAAGCTTGGAGGTGAATGTGCTGCCCAAATCTATAAAAATTCTCTAATCCTTAGAATATGTATGAATGATGACAAATTCCCACATAAATCAGCATATATTGACTATATCTCGTCATTTATAAAAAAAACAGATGCAGCAAAATTAACTCTAAAACTTCTTGATAAGAGAGGGATAATTAATCTTGGCGGAAAGACACAAAGTGTATTTAACTTTGCAAAAAATTTAAATCCCAATATTAAAAAAATTAAATTGGCTAAAAATGATAAACTATTATTGGGGAAAAATACTAGTATGAATATTAATAAACTTAAAAAAAGTTTAAAACAATGAAAAAAATAAATTTTTTAAATCTGGGACAACACCCAATTACAAATAATTTCCTTTCACAGAAAAATCCTAAGAATGAATTTTTCTATAATCTCAATCTTGTATATAATCCAAATAACAAATTAATATCTTTGGGTAAATTCGTTTCACCAACAAAAATGTTTAATGAAAAATATGCTCACCGTGCCTCAGCATCAAAAACAATGCAAGTTGCCTACAGAAAGTTAGCCATTAAATTAAAAAAAAAATTTAAGCCTAATTCAATTTTAGAAATTGGTAGTAATGATGGTGTCTTCATCAAACATTTTAAAAATATAACAAATGTTGGTATTGAGCCATGTAAAAATTTAGCGAAAATTACAAATCAAATGAAAATCAAAACATATGATAAATTTTGGACAACAAAGCTTGCAAAAAAAATTTTAAAAGATTTTAATCAATTTGACATAATTTATTCGGCAAATACAATTAGTCATATACATGATTTGAAACAAACATTTAAGGCTATTGAATATCTGTTGCATGATAATGGAGTTTTTATTTTAGAAGATCCATCTTTATTGAAATCTATTAAAAATTTATCTTATGATCAATTTTATGATGAGCATGCATATGTATTTTCAATCACAGCTCTAAATAATATTACAAAAGAAACAGGGCTTGAAATTTTTAATATTGATAAATTTTCACCTGGTCCAATTACATATGTTTTAAAATTAAAAAAAAATTCAAAAATATCAAAATTTGTAACCAATAATAAAAATACAGTTGCTATTAGATTTCCCAAACATCCACTGCTGCGAAGATTGCTTAAAGTTTTAAGTTATCCCTTAGCTGCACCAAGTGCTAATATTTCCTCAAAACTAAGCTCTGTACAGCCCTCTGA
>CACKYY010000016.1 GCA_902604525.1 uncultured Pelagibacteraceae bacterium
ATGATGTACCAATGTTAGAAGCTAGATTTGTAACAACTGAGCAGGGAACCGGCGTTGTTCATTGCGCTCCCAGTCATGGACCTGATGATTTTAATTTATGTTTAAATAACGGAATTAAAGCAATTGAAACAGTTGATGGAGATGGAAAATATACAAAACATGTAAGCTTATTTGAAGGTATTCATATTTTTAAAGCAAACCCAATAGTAATTGAAAAACTTAAAGAGCAAAAAAAATTATTATCAAATGGGGAGCTTATGCACTCTTATCCACATTCTTGGAGATCAAAAGCTCCATTAGTTCATAGAGCCACTCCACAATGGTTTATCTCCATGGAAAGCCATAAGTTGAGAGATAAAGCTTTGAAAGCAATTAATGATACAACTTTCTATCCTAGCAAGGGAAAAGAGAGGTTAAAATCAATGATAGAGACTAGACCAGATTGGTGTGTATCAAGACAAAGAGTTTGGGGCGTTCCTCTTCCAATTTTCGTTAATAAAAAAACTAAAGAAATATTAGTGGATGATGAAGTTAATGAGAATATTGCATCTATTTACGAAAAAGAGGGTTCAGATTGTTGGTTCTCAGATAATCCACAAAGATTTTTAGGAAATAAATATAAGGCCGAAGATTATGAAAAATTGAGCGATATTGTTGAGGTTTGGTTTGATAGTGGGTCCACGCACTCATTTGTTCTTGAAAAAAGAGAAGATTTAAAGTGGCCAGCATCAATGTATTTGGAAGGATCAGATCAACATAGAGGCTGGTTTCATTCATCATTATTAGAATCATGTGGTACCAGAGGGAGAGCGCCATTTGAAAATATTTTGTCCCATGGATTTGTTGTAGACGGGAAAGGGTTAAAAATGTCAAAATCTTTAGGAAATGTAATTGCTCCAGAAGATATTTTAAAAAAATATGGTGCAGATATTTTGAGAATTTGGGTAGCATCATCAAACTATTCAGAGGATCTAAGAATAGATTATTCAATTCTTGACCAACATGCTGAATCTTACAGAAAAATAAGAAATACATTCAGATATTTACTTGGAAATATCAAAGATAATTTTGAAGAAGTTAATTTTGAAAAAGTAGATTTAAATGAATTGCCAGAACTTGAACAATTTATTCTTCATAAGTTGTATACTTTAAATATTAATTTTAAAAAATATTTTAAAAATTACGATTTTCATAACTTGTATAAAGATCTACTTAATTTTTGTACAGTGGATTTATCTGCATTTTATTTTGATATAAGAAAAGACTCATTATATTGCGATCCAACAGAGTCAAAAAAAAGAAAGTCAACTATACTGTTGTTAAATATAATTTTGAATTCATTATTAAAATGGTTCGCACCAATTTTGTCTTTTACCACTGAGGAGATTTATAGACTGTTATTTAAAGACAACAAAAGTATTCATTTAGAAAAATTCTTAGATTTTCCTAATTCATTTTCAAATGAAAAATTGTATCAAAAATGGATAGAGTTGATAAAAATAAGAAACATTTGTAATATAAGTATTGAAGAAAAACGAGCCAATAAAGAAATTGGGTCAAGTTTAGAGGCAGACTTAAATATTCACCTGGATAAAAAATTAGAGGAAATTACTAAAAACATAGATTTTTCAGAACTTTGTATAACATCAAAAGCTGAAATTTCTTTCAAGGAAGACTTAGAAACAAGTGCGCAAACTACAAAAGCAAAGGGAATAAAGTGTGGCTTGTGTTGGAAAATTAGTGAAAATGCTTGTAATAGAACTCATTGTCCTAAAAATACTTAATGAGCATACTTAGTAATAGTAAAACTTTTTATATTAATTTAATAATTATTATCTCAATTTTTATTTTAGACAGATTAACCAAACTTTATGTGATTTATTTAGATAAATTAAATAGTGGTTCTGAAATAATTTCATCAAAATTTTTGAATATATATTTGATTTGGAATGAGGGAATAGCGTTTGGACTATTTTCTTTAGATGAAAAAAATTTTTATAATTATCTAACGATATTCATATCTATTATAATTGTTTTTATACTTTTTTGGATAATTAAAAGTAAGGGTATTCAAAAGTATGCATTATCAATGATTTCTGGAGGGGCAATGGGAAATTTATTCGATCGAATTTTTTATCAAGCCGTACCTGATTTTATAGATTTACATATAAATAATTTTCACTGGTTCATATTTAATATCGCTGATATATTCATAACAATAGGTGTGTTCCTTATGATTTTGTCAGAATTTATTGTTAAAGAAAGATAGACATGAAAAAATTTAAAATAATTTTTTTTATTATATTTGTTGCATATTTTTTTTATGGTTGTACGACTATGAAAAAAGGCTTTGAATCTCAAAGAAAAAATGGCACTGATGAGTTTTTGGTTGAGAAAAAAAAACCTTTGGTTATGCCACCTGATTTCGAAAAATTGCCTATTCCAAATCAAAACCAGAAAAATAGTCAGAAAGAAAATATAAATCAGATAGAGGAACTAATAGTTACAAATAATTCAGCAGACATGGATTCTAAAAATTCTGTAAATTCAAATCAAAAAACAGAAAACTTTATTTTAAATAAGATTAAAAAATAAAAGATGAATCGTAAAAATATTCTTTTTAGGAATTTTAAGTTTAATAAAAAAACTTTATATACCAAAAAAATATTAATAAAACTTTTAAAAGAAGATAATAAAATTTTACAATCACTAAGCGCCAATTACTGTGATAGTTATTCTAAAAAAAGTTTATCAAAATATAAAAATTTTAAAAATATCAGAATTATAGGTATGGGTGGTTCCAGTTTAGGAACCAGAGCAATATATAGTTTTCTAAAACACAAAATAAAAAAAAAACTTATTTTTTTTGATAATCTTCAAGCCAACAGAATAAAAGATAATAAAAAACATCTTAATTTAATTGTTTCTAAATCTGGCAATACTTTAGAAACGATTGTCAACTCGAATATTTATATAAATAAATTTGACAAAAATATTTTTATTACAGAAAATAAAAAAAATTATCTTCATATATTGGCAGACAAATTGAAATCAGAAATAGTTCACCATAACAATTATATTGGAGGAAGATATTCAGTTCTTTCAGAGGTGGGTATGTTGCCAGCTGATTTAATGGGCCTGAGTCCAGATCATTTTCGTCAATTTAATACATTAATAAAAAATAAAAGATTTCTTAATAATCTAATACAAAATGTTACAGCAACAGTTAGTTTTTTAAAAAACAAAAAAATAAATTCTATTATTTTAAATTACGATGAAAAAGCTCAAAATCTCTTTAATTGGTATCAACAATTGATAGCCGAAAGCTTGGGAAAAAAAGGTAAAGGATTGCTTCCAGTCATTTCTAGCTTACCAAAAGATAATCATAGCGTTATGCAGCTGTATCTTGATGGATTTAAAAATAACTTCTTTACTTTTTTTTATACTCATGACAGCAAATCATTAAAAATAAAAAACAGTAAGATATTATCTTCACAAAAGTATTTGAAAAATAGAAATTTATCAGAGGTTATTTATGCTCAAAAAAAAGCTACAGAGAATGTTTTCAGTAAAAAAAATATCCCATTTCGAAGTTTTGAAATAAAAAATAGAGATGAAAAAACATTAGGAGAATTATTTTGTTTCTTTGTTTTGGAAACTATTTTGATTGGTAAATCTCTAAAGTTAAATCCTTATGACCAGCCAGCTGTTGAATTAATTAAGCTAGAAACCAAAAGAATATTAACTTAAAAGATTTATATAATTTATTTTTGAAATTCCATATTGTTTCTGTTCAACAATTTTAAATTTTGGTGGTATTAGATCTTTTTCTTTTTTATAACGATGCAAAATAATTATTCCATTTTTCTTTAAAATATTCCCTTTTATAATCATTTCGAAAATCTTCTCTAGATTTTTATCTTTATAGGGTGGATCTAAAAAAATGATTTCAAATGTTTCATTGAGCATCAATAGAGTATTTTCTTTATAGATGTCTTTTTCAAGTATTTCGTAACTATCAGTACATTTAAGATTAATTAAGTTCTTTTTTAAAATTGGAAGAACTCCTTTATAATTTTCAGCAAAAATTACCTTATTTGCACCTCTTGAGATGCACTCAATTCCAAAAGAACCAACACCCGAAAATAAATCTAGTACTTTAGCTCCATTAAGCTGCACTTTAAATTTATTTGAATGATTAATGATATTGAAAATAGATTCTTTTGTTAAATCTTTCAAAGGTCTGGTTTTAGTATCATTGGGTTCTAGTATTTTCTTACCTCTAAAAAAACCTGATATTACCCTCATTTATCAATGACCTTATAACCAATGTCTTTTCTATAAAATCCACCTGACCAATTTAATTTTTTTAAATTTCGCATAATATTTTCCCTTGCTAATCTAAGATTTTCAGAAAGAGTAACAAAATTTAATACACGTCCACCCACCGCATAGGTTTTATAATTCTTCTTTGTAGTACCTGCATGAAATAAAAAATCATCTTTTTTTAAAATAATTTTACTAATATTTTCTATTTCAACATTCTTATCAAAGTCTTCTGGATATCCTTTTGAGCAAACTACAATACATAAACTTTTTTTATCTAGCCACTCAATTTCTAATTTATCTAATCTTCCCTCACAACAAGCTAAAAAGATTTCACTCAAGTTAGTTTTAAGTTTGGGAAGTATTGTTTGACACTCGGGATCACCCATTCGCACATTATATTCTATTAAAAATGGTTCATTCTTTACAATCATCAAACCTGTGTATAAAAATCCTTTATATTTAGTCCCAAGTTCATCTAATCCAATAAGTGTTGGTTTTATAATTTTATTAATAATTTTATTTTTCAATTCTTCATCAATCAATCTTGAAGGACAATATGCACCCATGCCTCCAGTATTTTTTCCCTTGTCTCCTTCCAAAACTCTTTTATGATCTTGAGCAGTTTCAAAATTCTTAAAAGTATTTCCATCATGAATAGTGAAGAAACTCATTTCCTCACCCTCCAAGAATTCCTCTATTAGCAAATTACTCGCCTTTCCAAATTTACCATCAAATATTTCGTCAATAGCATTTATTGCTTCACTCTCCTCATTACAAATATAGACACCTTTACCTGAAGCTAGATTGTCTGCCTTAACGACTGTAGGAAAATTGGTTTTTTTTAAAAATTCTTTTGCACTATCTTTATCTTTAAAAATTCCAAATTTAGCCGTTGGTATTTGAAATTTTTCACAAAGTTTTTTTGTAAATATTTTTGATCCTTCTAGTTGAGAAGCAACTTTGTTTGGTCCAAATACTTTAATTTTGTAACTCTCTAAATAATCTACTATTCCATCTACCAAGGGTTTTTCTGGGCCAACAACAATATAATCAATTTGTTTATCAAAAATAAATTTTTTAAGATTTTCGAAATTCTCAAAATCAAGATTTATATTTTCTGCAATTTCTTTAGTGCCTGCATTACCTGGAAAACAGAATATTTTATCTATTTTATTTGAGTTTTTTAAACTTTGACAAATAGCATGCTCTCTACCACCACTTCCTATTATTCCAACTTTCATATAAAACTATATAAACTAAAAATGACAAAAAAATTAGCAAAAATAAAATATTTACCAAATAATTTTGAAATTATTGATCCAGGCGATTATGTAGTGTGTGCTGTATCTGGAAAGAAAATAGATTTAGAGAATCTATCTTACTGGAATGTGGAGTTACAGGAACCATATTATTCATATCAAGAAGCTTTTATTAAAAGAGAAAACAACAGTAAAAAATAATTATTTCCAACGATTATGAGACCATATCCATTGTTCAGGTTTTTTTAGTATCATTGCCTCAAGAATTTGATTTAATTTTAAAGTAATATTTTCGACCGAGTCATCTTTTGAAAAATTTATAGGATTATCGATAGATATTCTAAAATTTAAATCTTTAATCCTTTCAATATAAACTGGCACAACAGGAATGTTAAATTTCTTTACTAGTTGTGCAGGTATAGTAGTGGTTAATGCAGCTTGATTAAATAAATTACACAAAACCCCCTCAGAAACTCTCTGGTCTATCATTAAAGCTGTTGAATAGTTATTTTTTTTAAGAGAAATTAATTTTTTAAGTCCCCCAATACCTTTTTTAATTTGATGCTTACAAATAAATTTTTTTCTTATCCCTTCCATAATCCCGTTTAAAAAAATATTATTTAAAGGTCTGTATATTGCAGACAATTTAATACCAGTTTTCTCTAAATACATTGCCATAAGTTCAAAATTACTAAAATGACCTGAAATAAATATAACTTTTTTTTCAGATCTTTTAATTTCATCTAGTATCTCTTGTCCTTCAACTTGAATTTTGTTCTCAAGCTTTCCATATCTAAAATCTTTAATAAACATGTACTCTGCAAATAATCTTCCATAGTTATTCCACATCAACCTTGTTATATTTTTTAAATTTTTAGAACTTATATCTGGAATACCTCTTTTAATATTTGAATGAATTATTTGTCTTGATCTAAAGAATGGCCCAATTAATTCAAAGATCTTTCCACTAAGTTTTGAGGATAAATTAGGTCCTAAAAATTTAAATATTAAAAAGCTAAAAATTGTTAAAGAAAATTGTATTAAATATTTAAAATTCTTCATTCAGATTATTGATTTAATTAATTTATCTTCATCTATTATTTTCAATTCAGCCTTCATTATTTTAATTCCACTTACATTATAATTATTTAATCTTAAAAAATCTTTTTCTGTTGTTATTATCTCACAGTTTAAATTAACTGCTTCATTTAAAATTTTATCTATATCCTTTCTTGTGTATGCATAATGATCAGAAAACTCTAGATCTTTTAATACCTCTAAGCCATTTTTTTTAATCATTGAAACAAACGTTTGGTGGTTACCAATTCCAGAAAAAACAAGATATTTTTTATTTTTCTTAAATTCATCTAAATTAATTGGTTCATATTCGCCAAGATGAATATTAATATTAGAATTGATTTTATGTATTTCTTGAGTTAAATAATCAATATTCTCTAAGTTCCCATTTAAGAAAATATGATCATAATTTTCAATTTTATTCATATTTTCCCTTAATGGACCAGCAGGAAGTGTCATTCCATTTCCGATCCAATTTACATTATTAAAACATACGAAACTAATATCGTAATCAATTGTTTTATCCTGAAGACCATCGTCTAATATTGCAATATCATAATTTTGATTTTCAGCCTCCTCTAGAGCATCAATCCTTTTAGAAGATAAAAAAAGTTTACCGTTATTTTTAAGAAGTTTTTGTTCGTCAATTTGTTTTTTGTAATATTTTTTTACAAAGCAAGATTTTATATTTCTTTCATTCAAAAGTTTATTTAATTTAATGCTCAAAGATGTCTTACCAGTGCCTCCTAGGTAGATATTACCAATACATATAGTCTTAATTTTAAATTTTTTTTTATTTGGTTTCGGAATAAATTTTAGTGTGTTTTCAATAAATAAAGCTAATGGATAAAGCAAATATGCGATTAAGTTTGGTTTTTTATTATCCCAAAACTTAGGTTTTTTTAAATTCATTAATAATAAAGTAGTCTAATTCTTTTATAGTTTTTTTTAAAATTTTTTGTCCAATATTCTTAATTTTATTACCTATTATGTTGTTTTTTCTAAAGGTTATTGAAGAAGCTAATTCTTTTGGACTTTGGATTTTTTTTGAGATGTTTAATGATTTTAATAATTTATAGACATCTTTAAAGTTATCTGTATTTGGTCCATGTAATATTTTTGCTCCAAATCTTACCGCCTCTAACGGATTTTGCCCTCCTCTGTCAATTATGGAACCACCCAAAAATACTGAACAGCTTATTTTGTGGAATTTTTTGGTCTCACCAAATGTATCAACTATATAAATATCTGTATTTTTTAAACTTCTAGGTTTGCTGCTGTGACTTGATACCTTAAGACCAAGATTTTCAATTTCTGAAATTATATCTTTTGATCTGTGAACATGTCGTGGAATAATTATAGTAATTAAATTTTTAACCTTTTTTCTTAACTGGGTATGCGCTTTTGCACAGAACAATTCTTCACTTTTATGAGTACTTGAGGCAACCCAAACTTTTTTTTTTGTAAGTTCTTTATTTAAGTGAATATTAAATTTATCTGAGTTTTCTTCAAAATTTTCTGCGAATTTTAAATTTCCCAGATGACTTATTTTGTTTGCCTTAAGTATTTTTAAATATTGAGCTGTTTCAAGATTTTGAGGGTACGTAATTGTTATTTTATTAAAAATAGATCTTGCAAAAGATCTTAACATCATCCACCTTTTAAAGGTTTTTTTTGTTAGTCTTGCATTAAGTAAAATTAATGGAATTTTTTTCTCCCTGATATTATTATACATACACGGCCAAATTTCAGATTCTACAAAGACAGCCATACAAGGTTTCCAAAATCTTAAAAATTTATTTGTTAAAAATAAATTATCTATAGGATAGAATTGATGAACTGTTTTTTTAAATTTAAATTTTTGTAGTACTTTTGATGAACTTAATGTACTAGATGTTACAAGTATTTGGGCAATAGACTTATTTTTTTCATAATTTTTAATTAGGGGCACAATACTCAATATTTCTCCTACACTTGCACCATGAAACCAAATAAGTTTACCTTTTACTCTTTTTTTTGAGGTAATACTAAACTTTTCTCTATATCTCTTTTTATCCTCTTTATTTTTTAAAATTCTATAAATAATTATTATGGGAGAAAATATTGTGACTGTGAAAATTATTATATGGTATAAAAATAACATAATTACTTCTGAATCTGTTTTTCATAAAAACTTTTGTATAATTCAGATTTATTCATCAGTGCCTCATGTTTACCGTTTTCGATCACCTTTCCAGAGTCAATAAGATAAATATTATTAGAATTCAAAATTGTTGATAATCGGTGAGCTATTACTATTGTAGTTTTATTTTTGGTTAGAATTTTCAAAGCTTCTTGAATTTTGGTTTCAGTTTCAGAGTCCAAAGATGAAGTTGCTTCATCTAGGAGTATTACCGAACTTTTTTTAAGCATCGCTCTTGCAATAGAGAGCCTTTGTTTTTCACCACCTGATAATCTAACACCATTTTCTCCTATCAATGTTTCATATTTGTTTGGTAGATTATTGATGAATTCTTCACAAAAAGATAAATTTGCAACGTTGTAAATTTCATCATCCGTAGCATTTTCTCTTGCATATTTAATATTATTTTTTATTGTATCATCAAACAAAGTTGTTTCCTGACTTACCATAGAAATCTGTTCTCTAAGTGATTTTATAGTTAATTTATCTATTGGTTGATCATCAATAAATATTGTTCCAGACTGAATATCGTAAAATCTTGGTATTAAATTCATGATGGTTGATTTTCCAGATCCACTATGACCTACTAAAGATGTCATTTTTCCACCCTCAAATTCCAAATTTATTGAATTAAGTGTTTTCCCTTCACTTATTTCATATGAAAAATTTACATTTTGGAACTTGATGTTTGAATTTATAACTTCAATTGGTTTTGCATTAGATGAATTATTAATATTATTTCTTTGATCTATAATTGGTAAAATTCTTGATCCTGCAGAAAGACCCTGATTCAAAACCATATTAAGGGTCGATAAAGACCTTACTGGTTGGTAAGCTAGCATCATTGCAGCAAGAAAAGAAAAGAAATTATTAATATTTAGCTCACCATTGGATATTAATATAGCAGAGTAAAAAATCAAAATTGCAATCATTATTCCTGTTAAAGTTTCCATTATCGGAGACATTCTTACAAAAACTGTTTGAATTTTTTGATTTTTTTCTTTTAGTTGAGATAAATAATCTTCAGCCCTTTTTTTTTCATACTCCTCTTTTTGAAAAATTTTTATTAATTTATGATTTTTAAATAACTCAACTAAATAAGTTGTTAAAAAACCAGATTTCTGTTGTGCTTCTGTAGTAACTTTACTTATTCTTTTACCTAATGTTTTTGCTGAAAAACTTGCTAATGGAATCATAATAATTGAAATAAGAGCTAGCTTCCAATTTTGTAAAAACATCACAAACAAAAGACCTATTAATGTTAAAGAGTCTTTAAATAATGTTAATATAGCATTACTAAGCAAATTAGTTATATGTGTTACATCATAAGTAAGGTTAGAAATAAATTTACCTGAGTGTTTTTTATCAATTATTTGAGTATCAGCTCCAACCAAAGTGTTTACCATGTCAAATTGAAGCTTTTTCTTAATTGATTCACCAACACCAATCATTGTTGCTTTGGCATAATATAAAGATAAGCCTTTTGTAGTAAACGCCAAAATAATCATAACTGGTATAAAAATTATTAGTGTTTGATCTTTTTCAATAAAAAGTTTTTTTATTGCAGGATCCAAAAGCCAGGCAATTGCAGATGTGCTTCCTGCAACCAATATAGAAAAAAAAGCAGATAAAATAATTTTATCTAAATATTTTTTGGAATAATCTTTATATAGTCTTTTATAAATTATAGAGTTTTTCATTATAAATTTTTAACTATTAAGATATTTAAAAATATAATAAGACCAAAAAAATTGTTACTTTTAAAAGCTTTTAAACAACTTGTAGGTTCATTTAAATTAAATATTTTTATTTGATAAAGAAATAAGTGAATAAAAGGAATTATAGATAGCAAATAGTATATTAAATGAAATTCCATTTTATAACCTCCAATCAATAGGAAGGATAATAAAAATAAATAGCATATAAATAAAAATTTTTTAGCATTTCCTTTAAATTTAATTGAAGTTGATTTTAATCCTATTATTTCGTCATCTTTGATATCTTGGTATCCATAAATTGTGTCATAGCCCAGTGTCCAAAATATGGCTCCAACATAGAATAGCATAGGTACTAAACTAATTTCACCCTTTATAGCAGTCCATCCAAGTATTAATCCATAATTAAAAGTGATACCTAAGAATAATTGAGGCCAATAAGTAAACCTTTTCATCATCGGATAACTAAAAGCAAGAGGCATAGAAGCAAAAGCAAGAATTATTGTAAATAAATTAAAATTAATCAAAACAATAAATGCTAAAAAACAAAGAGTTAAGGCATAAAGAATAGCAAGTTTAATTGATATTTTTCCTGAGGCGATTGGACGATTTTTGGTGCGAAAAACTTTTGCATCAAATTCTTTATCTAAGATGTCATTAACTATACACCCAGCAGATCTCATAAAGACTGAACCCAAAAAAAATAGAACTAAATAAAAAAAATAGTTAGTTAAGCTTGAGGAAAAATCATAAGCTAAAGTAAGTCCCCAAGCACACGGCCAGAATAGAAGCATAAAACCAATAGGCTTTTTTAATCTTGTAAGTTCAATAAATAAGTTTAATTGGTTCATAATTTACTTGTAAATAACAAAGGCTAGTTTCATAATCAAATTGATTCGTATGAATATAGATTACACCGTTACAGCATTAATGTTTCCTGCAATCCCCTTATTGATGGGTGTTTATAGTAATAGATTTCATACATTGAGCGCTTTAATTAGAAAGATACATGACGCTCACGTTTTCGAAAAACATACTCCACCAGAGTGGAAAGCTCAATTTATTAATCTTAACAAAAGAATAAGTCTTTTAAAATTTTCTATGGTGTTTGCAGCCTTTGGCTTTTTATTTAATATGTTAACTGTTTTTGGTCTTTATTTAAGTGAAATTTTTATTGCCAGAATTATTTTTGGATCGTGTTGTTTATCAATGATTATATCTATAATTTTTTTTATAGTTGAAATTCAAGTCTCTACTAATGCTCTTAAACTTCATATGTCAGATATGGATATATATGAATAAATTATTTATTTAAGGTTTTATAACAGCTGGCCCAGTAAGTAATCTGCCTTCTAAATCCTCATGAGCTTGTTTGACTTGATCAAGAGAATATCTTCTTGAAATCTCTATTTTAAATTTACCAGATAAAAAGGCATCAAAAACTTTTTTTGCAGACTCTAATAATTCATCTCTTTTAATAGTATAATGAGCAATTGAAGGACGTGTAAAAAATAAACCTTTAGCATTAATATGTTTTTTTACATCAATAGTATCTACATAACCCGAAGCATTTCCAAAAGCTACCATCATTCCTCTGATTTTAAGTACTTCAATTGAACCTTCAAAAGTTTTTAAACCTACACCATCATACACAACATCAATTCCATTCTTTCCAACAATTTTTTCTACTTCTTCTACAAAGTTGTTATCTGTGTAGTTTATTATGTGATGACAACCATTTTTCTTTGCAATTTCTTCCTTCTCTTTCGAGCCAACAGTGCCAATGATTTCTGCACCAATTGAATTAGCCCATGGACATAAAATTTGTCCTAGAGCTCCAGCTGCTGCGTGATAAAGAACTTTATCTCCTTTTTTTAAGGGATAAGCTCTATGTAATAAATATTCTGCAGTAATTCCTTTTAATGTGACACATGAAGCAACTTCATCTGAAACTCCATCTGGAACTGGCACAAGTTTATTCTCTGGCATAATATGTTTTTCTGAATATGCACCAATAGGCATAGAAGCATGTGAAACTCTATCTCCTATTTTAAATAATTTAACCTCAGGACCTACTTCTTCAATCACACCGCATGCTTCAAGGCCAATTCCGCTTGGAAGTGGAATAGGATAGAGCCCAGTTCGGTGATAAGTATCTATATAATTTATTCCAATAGATAAGTTTTTAATTAAAACTTCATTAGATTGAGGTTTGCCAATTTCAATGTTTTCAACTTTCAATACATCAGGACTTCCAAATTTTTCTATTTTTACAGCTTTCATAATTTATTTTACAAATGTACCACTATGATAATCCTGAACTGCTTGCAAGATTTCTGCTTTAGTATTCATTACAAATGGACCACCTCTTGCTATTTCCTCATTAATAGGCTTGCCAGAAACCACTAAGAACTTAGCATTTGATTTAGCTTTCACTATTAAATCTTTACCTCGAGTTAAGAGTATTAAAGTACTATCTTTAACATTATCGTGTTTATTTTTTCCAATTTCAATTTCACCATTTATTAGATAAATAAAAGTGTTATGAGTTGAAGGTAATTTATAGCTAAATAATTTATCTTTGGTCAGCTCAACATCAAAATAGATTGGCTCAACATTATGACCTTTAACAGGGCCTTCAGCATTTCCAAAATTTCCAGCAATAACTTTAACCTGTTTCTCTTTATCTTTATGAACACTCATTTTATCTGCATCTATGTAAATATATTCAGGCTTACTCATCTTTAATTTAGCAGGCATATTAATCCATAATTGAAATCCATGAAGTTTGCCTTCTTTCATTGCGGGCATTTCAGAATGAATTATTCCACTTCCAGTTTTCATCCACTGAACATCTCCTGCCGTCATTCTTCCTTCACCCCCGGTGCTATCTTTATGTTCAAAATCTCCGGCTAACATATAGGTTACTGTTTCAATTCCTCGATGAGGATGGGGTGGAAAACCAGCAATGTAATCCTCACTATTCTCTGATCCAAACTCATCTAACATTAAAAAAGGATCAAAATAATTTGGTTCTACACCAATACTTCTTTTTAATTTAACTCCCGCACCATCAGATGTAAGGATAGGGTTAATAATTTTACTGATTTCAATGTTTTTCATTTTAACGATATAAGAATTTATTAGAGTATATCAAGTAACTCTCCAAGTTGTTTAATTTGATGTTTAGGCGAATAGTCAAGTTTATCAAAAATATTGTTATTTCTATTTACCCAAATAGAATTGTATCCATAATTTCCACCACCTGATACATCCCAAGTGTTGGCACTTAAAAAAGCAACTTCATTTTTTTGAATATTATATTTTTTAATTGGCATATCATAAACTTTAGAGACTGGTTTATAAATACCAACTTCTTCTATTGAAAAAAGATCATCAAATAAATTATCTAAATTGCTACTTTTAACTAATTGATTAAGAAGGCTAGGTGTACCATTTGAAAGAATAGCAAGTTTTAAATCTTTTTCTTTAAGTGATTTTAAAACTGCAGGCACTTCCTTAAATGGTGAAAGAATTTTATAAAGATCTAATAATTCATTTCTCAATGAAGAATCTATTACATAAGCTTTCATAGATTTATCTAAACTATCTTCAGTTACTTGCCAAAAATCTTTATGTCTTTTCATTAAACTTCTAAGCCAAGTATATTCTAGTTGAGTAGTTCTCCAGTAATTTGCAAAACCTTCCCACTTATCACCAATTTTATCTTTACATTTCTCAGCAGCTGAATTTACATCAAATAAAGTTCCATATGCATCAAAAATTATTGCTTTAATATTTTTCATAAACTAATTTATCTATATGAGTAACATTAGATTATTTTTTCCAGAAAGTTTATCACTTAATTTAACTGCCACACTTGATAAATCACAATCTCATTATGTAAGTAAGGTTATGAGAATTAAAGAAAATGAAGTTTTCTCTTTATTTAATATTAGTGGTGAGTGGGAGGCAAAAATTTTAGGTATTTCAAAAAATATTGTTGAGTTTAATGTTACAAAACAATTAAGACAAAAAGATAATTTTAAAGAGCTATGGTTAGCTTTTTCACCTATCAAATCTAATTACTTTAATTTCATGATACAAAAAGCAACTGAGTTAGGAGTTACAAAGTTTTTGCCTATTATTTTTGATCGAACAATTGTTAGGAAGATAAATAAAGAAAGATTAGAAAAAGTTGTTATAGAAGCAGCCGAACAATCGAATAGAATTCAGGTTCCTAATATTGAAGACCCGCAAAATCTAAGAGATTTCCTGGATAAGAGTGATGTCGATTTGATTTTCACAGATCTTAATTCAAAAAATAATAAAGTAGATTTAAAAAAACTTACTAGCAAGCCAACCTGTATCGTTGTAGGTCCTGAAGGAGACTTTTCTGAGACTGAAAGAGACGAGATTCTCTCATACAAAGGTGTTCAGGCTATAAAAATTAATGAAAACATCCTAAGATCTGAAACAGCTGTAATTTCTGCCATATCGATCATAAATTACGCCATTAATTGATATTTTGTCGCGAAAAGTAAAGTGTAATTTTTCTAAAGAGGATTTATATAGTGTCTAAAAATGAATAAATTTTTATTTATAATCTTATCAGTTGTAACAACTTCTAATGCGTTAGCTGATCAACCAAAAGACTGGCAATTAGGTTTTCAAAATGCAGCATCTGAAACGATGAGAGATATTGTAAATTTTCATGACAAACTTTTACTTCCAATAATTATTGCAATAAGTGTATTTGTTTTATTCTTAATGGTTTATGCTTGTATAAGATTTAGAGCATCAGCAAATCCAGTTCCTTCAAAAAGAACTCATAATGTTGCAGTTGAAGTTTTATGGACATTAATTCCATGCTTAATTTTAATTGTCATGGCTGTACCTTCATTTAAAATTTTATATAAACAAGACACTATTCCAAAAGCAGAAGTTACAGTTAAGGCTGTTGGGTATCAGTGGTATTGGGGTTATGAATATCCAGATGAAAATATAATTTTCGAGTCATACATGATTGAAGATAAAGATTTAAAAGAGAATCAACCTAGATTATTAGCAGTTGATAATGAACTTGTAGTGCCGGTAAATAAAGTAGTTAAGGTACTAATTACTGCAAACGATGTATTACATGCTTGGGCTTTGCCAGCTTTCGGAGTAAAAAGAGATGCTGTGCCTGGTAGAATTAATGAAACTTGGTTTAAAGCTGAAAAAGTTGGAACTTATTATGGTCAATGTTCTGAACTTTGTGGAATTAAACATGCGTTCATGCCAATAACAGTCAGAGTTGTTTCTGAAGAAGAATATAATGAGTGGCTTATGGATGCTAAAGTAAAATTTGCAAAAAAAGTAATTGAAGAGGATCAATTTAAAAGACTAGCGAGTAAATAATTATGTATACACAGACTGCGTCACACGACGATCACACTCCAACTGGTTGGAAGCGTTGGGCTTATTCAACCAATCACAAAGATATTGGAACAATGTATTTAATTTTTGCAATTATTGCAGGTGTAATCGGTACAGCATTTTCAGTTTTAATGAGAATGGAGTTAATGCATCCGGGAGATGGTATATTGGGTGGTAATTATCATTTATATAATGTTTTAGTAACTGGTCATGGATTGATCATGATTTTCTTTATGGTTATGCCAGCAATGATCGGTGGTTTTGGTAATTGGTTTGTACCGATTATGATTGGTGCTCCAGATATGGCGTTTCCAAGAATGAATAATATTTCATTTTGGTTATTACCTACATCATTTATTTTATTAATTATGTCTATTTTTATGGACGGGCCTCCAGGTCAAACAGGAGTTGGTGGTGGTTGGACTATTTATCCTCCCTTATCATCTTCCGCTGGACAACCAGGTCCTGCAATGGATTTTGCAATCTTAAGTTTACACTTAGCGGGCGCTTCATCAATTTTAGGAGCAGTTAATTTTATTACAACTATTTTAAACATGAGAACTCCAGGCATGACTTTACATAAAATGCCATTATTTGCTTGGTCAATTCTAGTTACAGCGTTTTTATTATTGTTGTCTTTACCTGTTTTAGCTGGAGCAATTACAATGCTTCTAACTGATAGAAATTTCGGAACAGCTTTTTTTGATGCACAAACTGGTGGAGATCCAGTTTTATTCCAACATTTATTTTGGTTTTTTGGTCATCCTGAAGTCTATATTTTGATTTTGCCTGGTTTTGGAATGATAAGTCATATTGTTTCAACGTTTTCTAAAAAACCTGTATTTGGATATTTGGGTATGGCTTATGCTATGGTTGCAATTGGAATTGTTGGTTTTGTTGTATGGGCTCACCATATGTATACAGTTGGTTTAAGCACAGACACAAAGGCATACTTTTTAGCAGCAACAATGATTATTGCGGTTCCTACAGGGATTAAAATATTTTCATGGATTGCAACAATGTGGGGTGGATCTATCTCATTTAAAACACCAATGGTATGGGCATTAGGTTTTATATTTTTATTTACAGTAGGTGGAGTTACAGGAGTTGTATTAGCTAATGCGGGTGTTGATACAGCAATGCATGACACATACTATGTCGTTGCACACTTTCACTATGTTTTATCTTTAGGGGCAGTGTTTGCAATATTTGCAGGTTTTTATTATTGGTTTGGAAAGATGTCAGGATATGAATATTCAGAATGGATGGGCCAATTACATTTCTGGTTAACTTTCATTGGGGTCAATTTAGTATTTTTCCCTCAGCACTTTTTAGGTCTTGCTGGAATGCCAAGAAGATATGCTGATTACCCAGATGCTTTTGCAGGATGGAATTACATATCATCGATAGGATCATATATTTCAGTTCTGGGATTAGTGGTATTTTTTGCTAATTTAATTTATGCATTTTCAAAGAAAAAAGCTGCAGCCCAAAATCCTTGGGGAGAGGGAGCTACAACCTTAGAATGGACTGTACCATCACCACCGAATTTTCATACTTTTGAGGAATTGCCGAAATTTGAAGATGATGAAAGCGTTGAAAAATCTATAAGTTAATTTATTAACATAGATTTTTTAAACAGAAAATTAATGATTAAGTCTAAATTAAAAAATAGAAATTTAAGTCAGGAAGACGTATTTAATTTATCCGAATTATTTAAACTAATGAAGCCAAGAGTAATGTCATTAGTTATCTTTACTTGTGCTGTTGGATTGTTAATGGCGCCAAACATAGTACCAACAAAAGATGCAATTATTGGTATAATTTTAGTTTCAATAGGTGCAGGCGCAGCAGGTGCACTTAATATGTGGTACGAGTCTGATTTAGATGCATTAATGTCTAGAACTTGTTTAAGGCCAATTCCAACTGGGAAAGTAAACAAAAATCAGGCACTGGTCTTTGGTATTTCGTTGTCAATATTTTCTGTAATAGCGTTAGATTATTTTGCAAATAGAATATCAGCTGGTTTATTGCTATCTACGATTTTATTTTATGTTTTTGTCTATACAATCTGGCTTAAAAGAAAAACTCCCCAAAACATAGTGATAGGAGGTGCTGCGGGTGCTTTACCACCAGTAATTGGTTGGACAATTGCTACTAATTCACTTTCATTGGAGCCTATAACATTTTTTCTAATAATTTTCTTTTGGACTCCATCTCATTTCTGGGCTTTAAGCCTATATAAATCTGAGGATTATAAGATAGCAAAAATACCAATGCTACCATTAACCAATGGAGTTGAGAGTACAAAACTAAATATATTAATTTATTCATTATTGATGTTACCAGTGATTGTCTTGCCTTACACTATTGGTTTTGTTAGTCTGGTTTTTTTAATACCATCTCTAGTTTTAACACTTTACTATAACTTTCTATGTTTCGAACTTTACAAATTTAAAAAAAATAAATTTGATTCAAAAAAAGCAAAAACTATTTTTGGATATTCAATTTTATATTTATTTCTGATATTTGTTCTTTTTTTGATTGATAAAATTTTATGATGACACCTGATAAAAAAACTAAAAAAAAAAATATTTTAACTGCTGTAGCAATTTTAGCTTTTATGGTTTTCTTATTTGTGTTTACTTTATATAACGTGGGAGTTTTTGATAGACAGATATGATAAAGAAAAAAACTTTAACTCCTATATTACTTGCTGGAATATTCTGCTTAATGCTTGGCCTGTCTTTCGCCGCTGTACCACTTTATGATTTATTTTGTAGAGTAACTGGTTTTGGGGGAACAACACAAGTTTCTAAAGAACCACCAAAAATGGTTTTAGATAAAATTGTAAGTGTTAGATTTGATACTAATGTTAATAATCTTACCTGGGATTTTAAAGCAAAATCTAATGTAATGGATGTTAAAGTTGGTCAAGTTAACAAAATAGAATTTGAAGTAGAAAATTATGGTGATGACACCACTTATGGAGTTGCTAGCTTTAACGTTTCACCTTCAAGTTTTGGAAAATACTATAGTAAATTAGGTTGTTTTTGTTTTGAAAAACAGGAGCTCAAAGCTGGAGAAAAAGCAACTTATGTTATGACTTTTTATTTAGATCCAGAACTTGTAAATGATCCAACCGTAAAAAATTTACAGGATGTAACTATGTCGTATACTTTTTTCTCGACAGAATACTATAAACAATCATAATCACAAAAATGTCAGCTGAAAAAAAACACGACTATCACTTAGTAGACCCAAGTCCTTGGCCAATTTACGTATCTTTTTCGTGCTTAGTATTAGCCATAGGTACAATTTTTTATATGCATAACGATGTTTCCTGGGGAATGTATCTTGGGTTAGCACTAGTTATTTATGGAGCCTATATGTGGTTCAGAGATGTTGTGATTGAAGCAGAACATCAAGGTCATCATACCCCAGTTGTGCAAATTCATCACCGATATGGAATGACATTATTTATTGCATCAGAAGTGATGTTCTTTGTAGCTTGGTTCTGGGCATATTTTGATATCAGTTTATTTCCAAATGAGTTTGTTGGAAATGTTTGGCCTCCTAAAGATATTGAAACATTTGATCCATGGGATATTCCTCTAATTAATACTTTAGTACTATTGTTATCTGGAACTACAGTTACTTGGTCCCATCATTCATTGTTAGAAGGTGACAGAAAGGGATTTATTCAAGGGTTAACAGCAACAGTTGTTCTTGGTTTCTTTTTCACCTTATTACAAGCATACGAATATCACCACGCTACTTTTGATTATTCAGGTCACATTTATGGAGCAGTTTTTTATATGGCTACGGGTTTCCACGGATTTCATGTAATAGTTGGAACAATATTTTTAGCTGTTTGTTTATGGCGAGGAAAATTAGGTCACTTTACTAAAGACCATCATTTTGGATTTGAAGCAGCAGCTTGGTACTGGCATTTTGTTGATGTAGTTTGGTTATTCCTATTTGCTGCTATTTATATTTGGGGAAGTTAATTTACAACTCTTGAAGAATAAATTTTTATTTTCAGTATTTGTTTGGTTCATAATTCTTGTTCTTCTTTCATTAGGTTTTTGGCAAATTTATAGACTAAATTGGAAGCTAGATTTAATAAATCAAATTGAAAATTCTTTAAAAAATGATCCTGTAGAATTAACACAAACTAATAAAAAAAACTATTTAAGAATAAAAACGTCAGGTCAAATTGATTTTGATAATCAAATTTACTTATATAATTTGAATGAAAAAGGAAAACCTGGGTTTGAAGTAGTAAACCCAATATTGATTGAAAATGAAAACTTTTTAATTAACAGAGGCTGGATACCTTTTGATAAAAAAGATCTACCGGAAATCAATCAAATAAATCAAAATGAAATAATTGGAACTTTGATGTTACAATCTAAGTCAAGTATGTTTAAGCCCCAAAATGAAATTAAAAAAAATTATTGGTTCACCCTTGATAGAGATGATATTTTTAATCAGACTGGAAGAACATTTTCTAATTATATTATTTATTTAAATGGAAACTATAAAATTCCAAAACCAAGAGTGATCAATGCAAAAATTTCGAACAATCATAAAAAGTATGCAATTACTTGGTTTTCAATGGCGATTTCAATCCTTTTGATATATCTATATTTTAGAAAAAAAAATTATTAGATGAAGTATATAAGCACAAGAGACAAATCAAAAAACTTTGAATTTAAAGATGTTTTTATTAAAGGCCTTGCTGATGATGGTGGTCTTTTTATACCAGAGACTTTACACAAATATTCAGAGTCTGAAATAAGTGATTTTAAAAAACTAAGTTATTCAGATTTAGCAAAAAAAATTATTCATCCATTTATAGGTAATTTTACTTCAGAGGGAGAGTTAAGTAAAATAATAGAAAAATCCTACTCAGTTTTCAGAAAAGATAATGTTATTGATCTTATTAAAGTAGGTGACCGCTCTGTGCTTGAATTGTTTCATGGTCCAACCTTAGCTTTTAAAGATGTAGCAATGCAACTCTTGGGTAATTTTTATGAATATTATTTGAATAACGAAAATGAAAAGATTAATATTGTAGTTGCCACATCAGGAGACACTGGTGCAGCTGCCATTGATGCAATTAAAGGGAAAAAGAATTTAAATATCTTTGTTCTTCACCCGCATAATCGTATTTCACCAGTCCAAAGAAAATTAATGACAACTGGAAAAGATGAGAATGTATTCAATATTGCTGTAAAAGGTAACTTCGATGATTGTCAAAATTTAGTTAAATCCATGTTTTCAGATAAAGAATTTTCTAATCAGATAAACATGTCTGGTGTTAATTCAATTAATTGGGCCCGAATTATTGCGCAAAGTGTATATTATTTTTATTGTTATTTTTTAGCTGAGGATGACAATCAGCCAATAAATTTTTCAGTACCAACTGGAAATTTTGGAGATGTATATGCGGGTTATTTGGCAAAGAAGTTGGGTCTTCCAATTAATAAATTAATAGTAGCCACAAATCAAAACGACATTTTACATAGAGCTATTTCAAAAGGTAAATATGAGGCTGAACATGTATCTGAAACTATTTCGCCAAGTATGGACATTCAAATTGCAAGTAATTTTGAGCGACTAATTTATGATTTAAATAGTCATGATAGTTCACAAACTTTAGATGATATGAAAAATATCAAACAGAATGGTAAATATACAATCGACGATGAGAAATTAAAAAAAATTAATCAAGATTTTTTATCGGCAAGAATGAGTGAGCAGGAAACACTAGATGTTATAAAAAATATCTATGAAAAATTTAATATGGTCTTAGATCCACACACAGCCATAGGATATGGAGCTTTTGATAAACATGATTTAAAAGGGAACAATATTGTTCTTGCAACAGCACATCCATGTAAATTTCCAGATGCAATTTTAAAGGCTATAAATTTGAAATCTGATTTACCAGACGAATTAAAGTTTATTTTGGATGAGGAAGAAAATTATGGTACAATTGATAATAGCCTTAAAGAAATTAAACAATATATTTTAGGAAAAATTAAATGAAAATTAAAGAGGGAGATAAAATTCCAAATTCAGAATTTTACCATTTAGACGAAACTGGTGTGCCAAAAAAAATATCCTCTTCAGAGTTATTTGACAACAATAAAACTATAGTCATAGGGGTTCCTGGAGCTTTTACCAAAGTTTGTTCTGCAAAACACTTACCAGGTTATGTTAACAATTTTGATGCTGCCAAAAAAAAGGGGATTACCAAAATTATTTGTGTTTCAGTAAATGATCCAAATGTAATGAAAGCTTGGGGTGATAGTCAAAAGGTAGAGGACAAGATTTTTATGGCAGCAGATCCATACTGTGAATTTACCAAATCAATTGGTGCAGATATTGATAGATTTGACAGAGGTCAAGGAACGCGATCAGCAAGATATACTATGCTAGTTGAAAATAATATCGCAACTAAGATAAAAGCTGAGGAAGATACAGCGACCTGTGAGATGTCAGCTGCAGAAAATTTTTTAGATTCAATTTAGATTAGCTGCTTTTTTAGCTAAAATATCCACTTCTTCATTTAAAGGGTCTCCCGCATGTGCTTTAACCCAATTCCATTTTACACTTAAGGATTGGTTTAATTTATGTAATTCAAGCCATAAATCTTTGTTTTTAACATCCTCTTTTTTTGATGTTTTCCAGTTATTTAATACCCAAGTATTAATCCACTCGGTTATTCCATTTTTTACATACTTTGAATCTGTAAATATTTCTATTGGATCTTTTGAGTTTATATTTTTTAAGGCATTAATTGGAGCCATAAGTTCCATTCTGTTATTTGTCGTATTTTTTTCATTACCACTAATTTTTTTAATTTTTCCATTTATATTAATTATTGCAGCCCATCCACCATTTCCAGGATTTGACATGCAAGAACCATCTGTATAAATTTTTATCATCTGGGTAAATAATCTTTATAAGAATTTAAGCTATTATGAGTAAGTAGTTTTTGATAATACT
>CACKYY010000017.1:0-2500 GCA_902604525.1 uncultured Pelagibacteraceae bacterium
TTTTTTATTTTATTTTTTAAATTTTTTAGCATTTGAAAATGAATAGGTAACAATTATTAGTTTAGAGAAACTTAAAAATCAAAAAAAACCCTTAAAAATCGCTCATTTAAATCCATTTTTTTAATGTTAAACGCTTGATTTCCTATTATTTTAGCCTATAAGCACTGAACTTTCTCAGTAAAATTATTGTTAACACAATAAATAAGTGAGGATTATTGAGCTCTTTTTGCTCAATTAGCTATTTAAAACGTTAAAATTTAAGAAGAGAAGTGTGGACGGTTAAGGTTACCAAAAATTTGTCGTACACACTTCAATGTCATATAAATTTTATTCTTAGAATTTATATGGAAGCTAGTGTGCGCCGTTTTTAAACTTGAGAGTTTGATCATGGCTCAGAACGTACGCTGGCGGCACGCCTAACACATGCAAGTCGAACGAAGTAGCAATACTTAGTGGCAGACGGGTGAGTAACATGTAGGTATCTGCCCTTTGGCCTGGAATAACACGAGGAAACTTGTGCTAATACCGGATAAGTCTTTACGGAGAAAGCTTTATGCACCATTGGATGAGCCTGCACTTGATTAGTTTGTTGGTGGGGTAATGGCCTACCAAGACTGTGATCAATAGCTGATTTGAGAGGATGATCAGCCACATTGGGACTGAGACACGGCCCAAACTCCTACGGGAGGCAGCAGTGGGGAATCTTGCACAATGGAGGAAACTCTGATGCAGCGATGCCGCGTGAGTGAAGAAGGCCCTTGGGTTGTAAAGCTCTTTCGTCGGGGAAGAAAATGACTGTACCCGAATAAGAAGGTCCGGCTAACTTCGTGCCAGCAGCCGCGGTAATACGAAGGGACCTAGCGTAGTTCGGAATTACTGGGCTTAAAGAGTTCGTAGGTGGTTGAAAAAGTTGGTGGTGAAATCCCAGAGCTTAACTCTGGAACTGCCATCAAAACTTTTCAGCTAGAGTATGATAGAGGAAAGCAGAATTTCTAGTGTAGAGGTGAAATTCGTAGATATTAGAAAGAATACCAATTGCGAAGGCAGCTTTCTGGATCATTACTGACACTGAGGAACGAAAGCATGGGTAGCGAAGAGGATTAGATACCCTCGTAGTCCATGCCGTAAACGATGTGTGTTAGACGTTGGAAATTTATTTTCAGTGTCGCAGCGAAAGCGATAAACACACCGCCTGGGGAGTACGACCGCAAGGTTAAAACTCAAATGAATTGACGGGGACCCGCACAAGTAGTGGAGCATGTGGTTTAATTCGAAGATACGCGCAGAACCTTACCAACACTTGACATGTTCGTCGCGACTCTAAGAGATTAGAGTTTTCGGTTCGGCCGGACGAAACACAGGTGCTGCATGGCTGTCGTCAGCTCGTGTCGTGAGATGTTGGGTTAAGTCCCGCAACGAGCGCAACCCTCACTTTTAGTTGCCATCATTAAGTTGGGCACTCTGAAAGAACTGCCAGTGATAAGCTGGAGGAAGGTGGGGATGACGTCAAGTCCTCATGGCCCTTACGTGTTGGGCTACACACGTGCTACAATGGTATTTACAACAGGAAGCAAGACGGCGACGTTAAGCAAATCCTTAAAAAATACCTCAGTTCGGATTGCACTCTGCAACTCGAGTGCATGAAGCTGGAATTACTAGTAATCGTGGATCAGCGTGCCACGGTGAATGCGTTCCCGGGTCTTGTACACACCGCCCGTCACACCATGGGAGTTGGTTCTACCTTAAGGCAAGGCTTTAAACCCTTGACCACGGTATAGTCAGCGACTGGGGTGAAGTCGTAACAAGGTAGCCGTAGGGGAACCTGCGGCTGGATTACCTCCTTTCTAAGGATGAGTGAAAATAAAATTTCATTCTAAATAATATACAGGTAATGTTGACCGTCCTCATTTCTCTTCTTAAAGTAGTGTTTCTCTTGCATGGGGGCCGGTAGCTCAGTTGGTTAGAGCACACCCTTGATAAGGGTGGGGTCGAAAGTTCGAGTCTTTCTCGGCCCACCAATTTAAGATCATGGGGGATTAGCTCAGCTGGGAGAGCGCCTGATTTGCATTCAGGAGGTCAGCGGTTCGATCCCGCTATCCTCCACCAAACACTTAGTTATATAAATTGTGAATAAAACAATAATTAATATCAATATCTATATCCGAACATTAGTAATGTTATTAGCTAATGTTCAAAATAAAAATTTGATTCAACACAGAATTTTTTTCTGTGCATAAATCAAGCGTTTAAGGGCGTGTAGTGGATGCCTTGGCACTGAAAGCCGATGAAGGACGTGATATACTGCGATAAGTTTCGGGGAGCTGTATGTAAGTTTTGATCCGAAAATTTCCGAATGGGGAAACCCACCACTTTATGTGGTACTTTAAACTGAATACATAGGTTTAAAGAGACAACCTGGAGAACTGAAACATCTAAGTAACCAGAGGAAAAGAAATCAATTGAGATTCCGTTAGTAGTGGCGAGCGAACGCGGAATAGGC
>CACKYY010000017.1:5000-22284 GCA_902604525.1 uncultured Pelagibacteraceae bacterium
AAATTTTTATATATTAATTTTTAAATTAATTGTTTCCAATTACTTAATTATAATACCTGTTTTATTTGTTTTTATTAATTGTATTATATAGAACAAAATATTAGATGACTAAATCTATAACATGGGCGATAGTTCCAGCAAGGTCAGGTTCAAAAGGTTTTAAACATAAAAATATTAGTAATTTTTTGGGGAAACCTTTATTAGTTCATTCAATAAATTTTGCCAAAAAATTAAAATTTGTTAACAAAATTTTTTTATCTACTGACTCTAAAAAATATAAGAAAATAGGTGAAAAGAATGGTGCCGAAGTACCATTTCTTAGATCAAAAAATGCATCTAAGTCAAATTCTATGGAAGAGGATGTTTTAGAGGATATAAGAAAAAAATTAAAAAAAAATAAAAAAAAACTTCCAGATTATATTTTGTGGTTAAGGCCAACTTGTCCTTTAAGAAGTAAAAAAGATTATGTTAAAGCATATAGAAAATTTATAAAAAAAAATAAAACCGTTTGTATTGTATCTCAAACTGATCCTAGAATATTTGTATTAAAAAATAATAAGTTAGTTCCAATCAATGAGAATTTTAAAAATAAGTCTATGGTTAGAAGGCAAGATTGCAAACCAGCTTATAAAATATTTTATGGTGAATTTTTTCATTTTCCAAAAAAATACAATAAAAAATTTTTAGGAAAGGATATACATTGTGTCGTACAAGATAATCTTTGCAACATTGATATAGATGACGAAAATCAAATGCAAGTATATGAAAAAATAATTAGATCAGATACAAAGAAATATGCAAACTTTTTACACACAAGTTAAAAAAATAATTAATACCTCTATTGTAAGAAAAAATTTTGTAAAAACAAAAAAAGATTTATCAATGCTAACTAAAAATGACTTGATAATCCAAAAAAAAATTATTCATTTAATAAAAAAATATTTTCCAGAAATAAATCAATTCATATGTGAGGAAAATTTTAGTTTAAAAAATTTTAAAAAAATTAATTTTGAAAAACCGTTTGCAATTATTGATCCAATAGATGGAACAGAGAATTTCTTTGCAGATAATAAAATGTTTGGTACTCTTATTTCAATAAATTCAAATTCAAAAAAAATAGATCTGATATATATACCAAAATATAAAAAAATGATTACTAGAGAAAATATTGTCAATATATTTAAAAAACCTAAAAAAAATAATACAATTTCACTATTATCAACCAAATGTTTGGGAAAAAATTATAGAGGTTCTCAATATCGCATTTACGGTAGTTCCGCTTATTCTTTTTATAAGTTTATAACTGGTGAGGTAAATGAATTTATTTATTGTGAAGGAGCTAAGATTTGGGATTGTTTTACAGGTTTGAGGTTATCAACTTTAATAAGCTGTAAGGTTGAAATAAAAAATAAAAATTGGATGAAAAAACCAAAATTTATTACAAAGTTTAGGTTGAGATGGATATAAATTATTTTAAAAAAAAATTAACAAAATGTGCAAAAAATAAAAACAAAGTTATTATTTTAGGCAGAGGATTTAGCACCTCATTGTTTTTAAAAAATATCGAAAAATATAAAAAAAATAATCTAATTATTGGTTTTAATACAAATGAAATTGTAAATCTAGTAGATTTTCATTTTACAAATAAATCAAAAATTCCAAAAAATTTATTAAAAAAAAAACTTATAAAACTAAATGATATTACAGATAGACATAAAAAAGAGATTAAATTATTCAGAATAGGTTCAATAAAATTTAGCGTGGATCCTATCCTTTTCCTAATTAATCAAATTATTGGAAAAATAAAAAAACCAATAGATATTATATTTGTTGGTTTCGATTTTAGAACTTCTCTGCCTGAGGGCGATTATAAAAAAAAATTAAGAAGAAATCTTATACAGAGCCACATTGATATTTCTAGTCAACGAGATTTGTTTTTTAAAAGAAAAAATATTTATAAAAATATTAACATACTGCATGCAGGTTTTGATCTTTACTCAGACTACGATCCAAGAGAAAATTTTTTAACTACAAAAATACGAAAAAAAAATTTTAAAGTTAAGATTGTCGCAGAAATTACCACCAATCATCATGGCGAAACAAAAAAAATAATAGACCTAATTTCTGGAGCAAAAAAAGCTGGTGCAGATTATGTAAAATTTCAGATGAGAAATGTAGAAACTTTCTATCCTAAAAAAATTTTAGACAAAAAATATAAATCACCTTTTGGAAAAACTTTTCGTGATTATCGAAATCAACTTGAATTAACTGATGATCAAATCAAATTAATTTTAAAATTATGTAAAAAACTTAGAATAAAACCATTTTTTTCAGTTTTAGATATAAAAAGTTTTAAAAGATTAAAAAAATATAATTTGGATTTAATAAAAATACCCTCAACTATATCTGAGGATGCAAATTTTCTAAAATTTATAAGAAATAATTACAATGGTGAAATAGTTGTTTCAACCGGAATGACAAATCATAATTATTTATTAAAATGTGCAAAATTATTTAAAAACAACAAGAAATTATATCTTATGCATTGTGTTTCATCTTATCCTACATTGCCATTAGATGCGAATTTAAGCGTCATTACTTCAATAAAAAATTTATCAAAAAAATATAAAAATATTATTCCTGGTTATTCCTCTCATGATCTGACTAAAACTGCAGCAGCTATGTCATTAGCTCTAGGGGCAAGAATTATAGAAAAACATATAAAATTAAGTTCAAATAAATGGGCTCATTTTGATGAAACTGCATTAGATGTTAACTACGAATTTCCATCCTGGGTTCAGTATGTAAGATCGTCTGAAAATATTTTAGGGGATGAAATTAAAAAAATTTATAAAAGTGAGCACCACAAGTATTCTTTTAGAAAAAATTCTTAAAATTGGAAAAAGATAGTATTATATTAACCTTAGTAGTGTTTTAAAATTTGATGCAAATACTTAATAAAATTATATACCTTTTGACCCCTCGTGAACGTAAAAGAGGTGGTCTATTGATGATAATGATACTTATAATGGCATTACTGGATATGGTTGGTGTTGCTTCTATAATGCCTTTTATTACAGTTCTTACAAATCCAGAAATTGTTGAAAAAAACTCAGTGCTAAGTTTTATGTATAGTAAATCAAGTGTCTTTGGTGTTGGAAATATCCAAGAATTTATGATTGCTCTAGGATTATTAGTTTTTTTTGTACTTATCGTTTCTCTTGCATTCAAAGCTTTAACTATCTACGCACAAATTAGGTTTGCTCAAATGCGTGAATACAGCATAGGGAAACGCTTGATGCAAGGTTATTTAAGCCAGCCGTATAGCTGGTTGTTAAGTCGAAACACTGCTGATTTAAGTAAAACAATTTTTTCTGAAATTAATTTAGTCATAATTCAAGCAGTTTCACCTATGCTTACTCTTTTAGCAAATGCAGCTGTTGTAATAGCTATATGGATACTTTTAATAATCATAGACCCATCAGTTGCATTTTTGATTAGTTTTACTCTTGGTTTAGCTTATTTGCTTATTTATACATTTGTACGTAGTTACCTTAAAGTAATCGGGCAAAAACGTTTAGAAGTTAATCAAATACGTTTCAAAACTATTAGTGAAGTGTTCGGAGCTGGAAAAGAAGTTAAATTAGGTGGACTAGAGGATATTTATATCGATAGATTTAGCAAAACAACAAAAGCATTCGCAAAGCATCAAGCCTCTATGGCAGCTTTAAGTAGATTGCCAAGATACGTAATAGAAGCAATTGGTTTTGGTGGGATAATATTAGTAATACTTTATTATCTTATAAAAACGAATACGTTTGCAAATGCATTGCCTATAATCGCTCTTTATGCTTTTGCTGGATATAGAGTTTTGCCTGCTTTACAAAATATTTATAATTCAATCAGTCAGCTTCGATATGTAAGCCCTGCAGTTGACAATTTATATAACGAGTTAAAATCACATAAAATCGAGATTAAGTCTAAGTCTGATAAAAATTTACCTATTGATAATAATATTAGTTTAAAAAGTGTAGAGTATAATTATCCCAGCTCTAAAAGAACATCAGTTAGAAATATTAGTATTGATATTAATGCAAAAACTACTATTGCATTGGTTGGTGCTACTGGAAGTGGTAAAACTACTCTGGCAGATATTATTCTTGGTCTTCTTGAGCCGAAAAAAGGTATATTAGAAGTTGATGGACAACTAATTGATGACCAAAACAAAAGAGCTTGGCAAAAAAATATTGGATATGTACCTCAGCATATTTATCTTACAGATGATACAGTATCTTCAAATATTGCTTTAGGTGTTGATCCAAAAAACATAGATCTCAAATCTATTGAGCGTGCTGCTAGAGTATCAAATTTACATGATTTTATTATTAATAAACTACCTAAAGGATATGATACTATTATAGGAGAACGTGGTATTCGATTATCTGGTGGTGAGCGTCAACGTTTGGGAATTGCAAGAGCCTTATATCACAATCCAAAAGTTTTAGTTTTGGATGAAGCTACTAGTGCTATGGATAATCTTACAGAAAAATCTATTATGGACGCAATTAATAGTTTAAGAAAAGACACAACAATTATATTAATCGCACATCGATTGACCACAATAAAAAACTGTGACAAAATTTTTTTATTGGATAAAGGTGAATTAGTTAAACAAGGTACATTTGAAGAATTGATTGAAACCAGTGATCTTTTTAGAATGAATGCAACAAATTAATCAATATAAAATTAAAGATCCTAGAATAATTCTTAAAGAAAAAACTGGATTTGACACAGATGCACTTGGGAAAATAAGCTTAAATTATGATTCTAGTTTTTTGAAAGAAAATTGGGAATGGTTTTTTTAAGAAATTCAAAAATCAAGTATTTGGGGTAAGTCAGAAATAGCTAAAATCACAAATGGATTACAAAAAAAAAACTCTATAATATTAAAAATATTATTCAAATTTTTTAGGTAGCCAAATTTTCAGACTTTATTTGCCCTCAATCTAGAAAAGTAAAAATAGACATTTAAATTAACAAAGTAATTATTTTATTTTAAATTAATTTTTTATTATTGCTTAAGTTTCTTATTTAGAATATTAAGATTTTGTGAGACAAAATATTGAGAACAGTGAAATAGAAGAAATAAGCTTTTTAGAGATCATCATAAACTCTTGGAAATATAAATTAGTTTTTTTTTATATATTGATATCAGTAATTTTAGCCACTATTGCCTTGGATTATCTAATTCCAAAAAAAATAAAATTCCAAGTAATACTAAAAAATCCTGCAACCATTAATCTATCTATATATCCTGCCGAAAGTACTTTGGCATCGGTTATATTACATAACCTAGCGTCACTTGATGCAATAGAAGATGCACTACAAATTATAAAAAATAACAATCAGCAAATAAATATGAATTACTTTGACGATTACTTTAGAGAAGCATTGTTGTCATCTAAAAATTTAATTGATTTTAGTAAAACAAGTAATGAAAAATACAACTTACAAAATTATATTATTGATAATAAAATTTTGGTAAGAGATGATAAAAAAACTGTTTTTTCAATAATTTTACCTCAAAATAAAGTTAATGATGAATTTTTAATTGAATATATAAATTTTACAGCAGAACAAACGTTAAAACTTTTTCAGGAAGATGTTCTTAAAATACAAAATAATAAGCTTGTAATGTTAGAAAAGGACGTTTTGAGAGCAAACAAATTACTTGAAAATTCAAACAGTAAAAGTCCCAAAGAAGGGAATTTTTTAATTCAAAATATGAGTACAATTATAGCTTTATATGAAACTAGAATTTTAGAGGTGAATGAAAATTTAACGTACTTTCAAAAATTAAAAAAAGAGTTTGATAAAAATTGGATAGTTGATGGTCCCAATAAAATAGTTGTTAACGAAAAATTAATAAAATTTATGAAATTTATTTTACCTGTCATTTTAAGCTTAATAATTTACTTATTTTATTTGATAATAAAACTTTCTCAATTAGTTAAAAAAAATTGAATTTTTCTAAATTAAATCAAATTAGAGTTTTATCTATTTTAAGTAGTTTAATCGTTCCTCTTTTAGTTACTGGTCCATTTTTACCTGATTTATTACTAAGCTGTTTATCTCTTTGGTTTATCTACCATGTATTTAAAAATAAAATTTTTTACATATTTAAAAATAATTTTTTTTATTTTTTTTTAGCTTTTTGCCTAGTTTGTATTTTCTCATCATTAATGTCAGAAAACATTTTTCTTAGTTTTGAAAGTTCGTTATTTTACTTTCGTATTGGTATATTTTGTTTACTGATTTCTTATTTAATTGAAAAAGATAAAAATATTTTAAAATATTTTTATTTAACCCTCATCACAACATTTAGCTTACTTATAGCTTGTGCTTTTATAGAATATTATTTTAAACTTAATGTGCACCCTACGAGAATATCTTCTTTATTTTTTGATGAACTAATATTAGGGTCCTACTTGTCAAGATTGCTACCTCTAATAATAGCTTTATTTTTTATAAGACAAAACAAAAGTTCTTTTGAAAAAAATTTTTTTGTGTTGTTTTTAGTTTTTACTTATTTCACAATAATATTGAGCGGTGAAAGGTCAGCTTTTTTTTACGTTAACTTATCGATATTATTTATAATATTTTTTATAAGAGTAAACTTAAAATATTTTTTTTTATTTTCATCTATATTTGTTATTACACTCACTTTATTCATCATTAGTGTTAAGAGTAATGTAACTGGCGAGAACTTAATAAATAGGTTTACACATAGTATAGTACTCACTATGAATTTAAATGCTGTTTTTGATAGAGACCAAGAATCAAAAAAAACTAATACTCAGTCTCAAAATTTAGAGAGCAAAGAGGATAACGATCAAAAGATAAATACTGTGGATATCAAAGATGATAGAATTATTCTTTTTACAGAGGGTCATGAATCTTTATACATAACTGCTTTTAATATGTTTCTTGATAGACCAATAATAGGTCAAGGTCCAAAAATGTTTAGAATAAAATGTAAAGATCCAAATTTTGCTGAGGGTGTATCCCCTTGTATGACGCATCCCCATAATTTTTACATTCAATTATTAGCCGAGACTGGATTAATAGGTTTTTCATTTTTGTTATTTCTTTTTATTTATATAATTTTTATATCGGCAAAATATTCTTATTATCTTTTTTTTAAGAGAAAAAAAATTTATTCAAATTATCAAATATGCTTATTAGCGTGTTTGTTAATCACAGTATGGCCAATCATTCCTAATGGAAATTTTTTTAATAATTATTTAATGATGCTTTATTGTCTGCCAATTGGATTTTTTAAAAATCAAATTAAAATTTAAAAATATTTAATTTGTAGTAATTATTATTTTAAATGATAAATTAAGTAATTTTTTAATAATATGAAAAAAGCACTTATAACAGGAATAACAGGACAAGACGGATCTTATCTTGCAGAGTTGTTACTTAATAAAGGTTATGAGGTTCATGGTGTAAAAAGAAGATCTTCCATATTTAATACGGAGAGAATAGATCATCTCTATAAGGATCCAAATGAGGGTAAAACAAATTTTTATCTTCATTATGGAGATATGACTGATGGAAGTTCTTTAACTAATATAATACAAAAAATATTACCTGATGAAATTTATAATCTTGCAGCACAAAGTCATGTTGCTGTTTCTTTTGAACAGCCAGAATATACTGCAAATTCAGATGCCATAGGATGTTTAAGAGTTCTGGAGTCTATAAGATTTCTTAATTTAACAAAAAAGACTAAGTTTTATCAAGCATCTACTTCTGAGCTTTATGGTTTAGTTAAAGAAATACCACAAAATGAAAAAACTCCATTTTACCCAAGGAGCCCATATGGTGTATCAAAACTATTTGCATATTGGATTACTGTTAATTATCGCGAAGCGTATGGAATTCATGCGAGTAATGGAATTTTATTCAATCATGAGTCTCCTATTCGAGGTGAAACATTTGTTACTAGAAAAATTACAAGAGCTCTTTCAAGAATAAAAATTGGTCTACAAAAGACTCTATATCTAGGAAATCTAGATGCAAAAAGGGATTGGGGGCATGCTAGAGATTATGCCAAAGCTCAATGGATGATTTTACAAAATAAAAAACCAGATGATTTTGTTATTGCTACAGGTAGGCAACATTCAGTTAGAGAATTTGTTAATGTTACTGCTAAGTCTCTAGGAATTAAGATAGAATGGAGTGGAAAAGGCTTGAAAGAGGTTGGTCGTTATAAAAATAAAGTTATAATAAAAATTGATCCGAAATATTTTAGACCAACTGAAGTTGACTCCTTAATTGGTGACCCCACCAAAGCAAAAAAAATACTTGGTTGGAAGTCAGAAATTAGTTTTGAAGAAATGATCAAAGAAATGGCTACTAAAGATTTGGAAAAAGCTGAATTAGAAAAAAATATAAAATCATTTAAGTCTTCTAGAAATGTCTAAAGTGAGGATTTTTGTGGCAGGTCATAAAGGCATGGTAGGCTCATCTATATTAAATCTTTTATTAAAAAAAAATAGATATAACTTAATTACAAAATCACGTGCAGATCTTGATTTAACAAATCAAGGTGCTGTAATAAATTTTTTTAAAAAAAATAAAATTGATCAGATTTACATAGCAGCAGCAAAAGTTGGTGGGATATATGCTAATTCTAAGTTTCCAGGCGAATTTATTTATAACAATATAATTATTCAAACTAATATAATTCATTCAGCTTTTATAAGTGGAATCAAAAAAATTCTATTCTTGGGATCAAGTTGTATATATCCAAAATTTATAAAAGGATCTATCAAGGAAGAGGATTTACTGTCTGGTAAATTAGAATTTACTAACGAACCTTATGCAATTGCCAAAATTGCAGGTCTTAAAATGTGCGAAAGTTACAATCGTCAATATGGAAAAAGTCACGGAATTGATTACAGATGTGTTATGCCTTCCAACTTATATGGTCCAGGTGATAATTATGATTTAAAAAATAGTCATGTGATTCCAGCTTTAATTAAAAAATTTCATAATGCCAAAAAAAAAAAATTACCATATGTGTTAATTTGGGGAACTGGCAAACCTAAACGTGAATTTTTACATGTTAATGATTTAGCTCGCGCCAGTATTTATGTAATGAATATGAAAAAAAACTTATTTTATAAAAATATAAATTCTATGAGTGCACATATAAATGTTGGAAGTGGTGAAGAGGTTACAATAAAAAAATTATCTGAATTAATTTCAAAAGTTATTGGTTACTCAGGTAAAATTAAATTTGATCACACAAAACCTGATGGTACTTATTCAAAATTGATGGATAACATGCGTATTAAGAATTTAGGTTGGAAAAGTGAAATTAATTTAAAAGATGGTTTAAAACAAACTTACATTGATTTCATTAAGAATGCTAAATAAAAAATTGAATTTTAAATTTTCAAAATATATTTTTTGATAAAATGAAATATATTAAAAATATTAAATTTATTTTAATTTATATAAAGAATAGTCTTATTTCTTTAATTAGTTTTATAATAATAAAATTAATTCCAAAAAAAGATATTTCTAAATTAATAGGTTCATTAAAAAATAAAAAAGTTTTAGTATTAGGGTCTGGACCTAGTCTTGATAAGCTGACTCAAGAAGTTATTGACCGTTATGAAGCAATTTTTTTTTTAAATAATTCAATAAATGTATCAAAGGTTTTTAATTTTAATGATAAAGAAAAATTTTTGTTTAACTCAGATTTATTTAGATTTAAACAATTAAAAAATGAAATCTATTCTTTAGACAGTAAATGGTTACTTATTTTCATGCCTATACATTTACAATTATTTTTTAGTTTTCTACCATTTTTCTTTAACAAAAATGTTTTTATTATACTTCCAAAATACAGACTCGGTACTCCATTTGAAAGAAACGTTACAAAATCTTTAATCACTTACTCACATCAAAAAAGTCATAATATAAAAAAATTTATGGATATTAATAATTTCGAAGCTTTTCCATATACAGTCGCTTTAAATTCCTTTTTTTTTTTGATATCCTGCAAGGTAAATACAATACACTATCTTGGATGTGATTTTAGTAAAGGCAGGTCATCCTATACAAATGATCAGGGCATATCTAGTTTTTCTAAAAATAAAATTAATCTTTGGATGAATAAGTTAAAAAAACTATCAGAAAATTATTCTATAGATTTTAAAGACTTAAAATAATAAGATAAAAGTTACTTGTAAGACTTTTTTATAAATTAAACCTTTTTGTAAAAATAAATCTATGAAAATTATTCACATGAGTCACTCTGATATTATTGGAGGCGCAAGTAGAGCTACTTATAGATTGCATAAAATGTTGTCTAAAAATGGAATAGATTCTTCAATGTGGGTTGATATAAAAAAATCTCAAGATGACAAGGTTTTCGGTCCAAAGACAAATATAAGAAAGTACATAAATGGTAAGAGGCCACACTTAAGGTTACCAATTAACAAAGCACTAAATTCAGAAAAATTTGGCATGCATTCACCCTCTATACTTCCATCGAAATGGTTAAAAAAAATTAATTCAAGTAATGCTGATATTATTCATCTTCATTGGGTTCAAGGAGAAATGCTATCAATTAAAGAAATTAGCAAAATAAAAAAAACCGTTGTTTGGACATTTCATGACATGTGGCCTTTTTGTGGATGCGAGCATTATGCTTATAACAGTCGTTACTCCGAAGGGTATAGAGCAGACAACCTATCAAATAATGAAAGTAGCATATTTGATATTAATCGTTTCAGATGGAATGAAAAAATTAAATTATTTATTAGACCATTTCAAATCATATCTCCTTCAAAATGGATGACTGACTGCATTAAAAAAAGTTATTTAATGAAAAATTGGCCAGTTGAGACTATTCCACATTCAATTGATATTGATGATTGGAAACCGCTACAAAAAAATTTATCAAGAAAAGAATTAAATTTACCACAAAATTCGTTATTAATAATGTTTGGGGCAGTTAGCGGAACTAATGATAATCGAAAGGGTTTTCAAATATTAAAATCAGTTTTGAAAGATTTAAATGATATTGATTTAGCAAAAAATATTAATTTAGTTATTTTTGGTGCGAAAGATAATGAAGATTATTCAGAATTAAATTTTAAAGTTCATAAATTTAATTTAATAAATAATGATAAAATTCTTCAGAAATTGTTTAGCTCAGCAGATATGATGATAGTACCATCGAAATTAGAAACTTTTGGGTTGACAGCATTAGAGTCAATGTCTTGTGGAACCCCAGTTGTTGCTTTTGAGAACACAGGATTAAGTGATATAATTGAACATAAAAAAACTGGATATTTAGCTAAATATTTAGATCTTAAGGATCTATTAAGTGGAATAAATTGGATAATAAATAATCCTTCAAAAGAAATAATCAAAGAAAATTCAAGAAAAAGAGTGGAAAAATTTTTTTCAGATAAAGTAATATTGGATAAATATCAAAAAATTTATAAAAATTTATTATAGATTAATTAGGGTTAATGAAAAAATATATTATTTTAAATTCAAAATATAGCACAACTCGTCAAGTCTACAGATTTCAATTAAATAAAAAAAAAACTAAAAATTTAAACTCAATTAATAGTAAATATGCAATAGAGGGAGGGTTACGCACTAAAAATTTCTTTAAGAAATCAATTACAGGCAAACCACTAATTTCAATAATTACGGTTACTTATAATTGTAAAAATTTATTAGAGAGAACAATAAAAAGTGTTTTAAATTTATCATATGACAACATTGAATTTATAATTGTAGATGGGGGATCTAATGATAATACAATAAGTATTGTCAAAAAATATAAGAACTTTATTGATTATTGGATTTCTAAGAAAGATAATGGAATTTATGACGCTATGAACAAAGGTTCAAAATACTCTCAAGGTGATGCTATTTTTTTTTTAAATGCTGGTGATAAGTTAAGAAATAAAGAATTTATAAAATTAATAAAACTTTTTGAAAAAAACAAAAAAATATACAGAAATAATTTTGTTTTATGTGGTACACATGTTTATACCAAAGAATATCCTGGTTTTAAATATTTAGAAAAGGCCTTCATTCCATTTCTTGGCAGATTACCATCTCATCAATCCATGTTAATACCAAGAAAACTTCAAATACAAAACATGTATGACAATAAATTTTCTATAAGTGCTGATAAAGACTTTAAAATAAAAATATATTTAAAAAGAGTAAAATATATAATCTTAGATTATGTAGTTTGTATAAGTTTGCCAGGTGGAAAATCACAATCTATAAAAAGTCATGATTTTTTAATAAATCGTACTGTTGAGACTTTTTTTATTTTTAAAAAAAATTACAATTTTTTGTGGGCCACAATATATTCTTTAGCATTTTACACATGGAATTTTAGAAAAATTATTAATAAAAATTAATTATAAATGAAAAACTTTGATTTAAATCACGCAAATTTATATAATAAAGTATTAAAATTTTTTCTTTATTTTGGTATCGCATTATTTCCCCTATATATTTTTGGCTCAGGAACAATGCAAATTAGTCATTTTTCATTACTAATTTTTTCATTTTTTGTTTTAACCATAATTGGTATTCCACTTAATAAGTATTTTTACATTTTTGGTTTTTTTTTATTTTATGCAATTGTTGTAAATATATTTTACATTTACTATGATTTTTATTTTGTTATAGATTTAAATAATAGACATCTAAAAGATTTATTATTTTTAACATATAATTTTATCTTAACTACATCTTTGCTATCTTATTTTTCTTACCAAAAAAAATTTGAAGTAATTTTATATGGCTTAATAACTTCTATACTAATCGTTTTGCTTTCATGGTTTTATCATTTTTTTATGGGAATGAATAATTTTCGCTTTACAGGTTTTTTTAATAATCCAAATCAATTGGGATACTTTAGTGTATGTTGTTTTTCATTTTTATACATGTTCTATAGAAATTCACATATCCCATTTAAATTAATGATAATCTTAAGTGTCATTTTAATATTTTTTTCTATTTTGTCTCTTTCAAAAGCAGCGTATATACCAATAATTTTATGTTTTATATTTGCATTAAAACCATTTAATTACAAATATTCTAAAATTGTTTGGATAATATTTTTGTTAATCAGTGTTCTTTTATTTACTTTATTTTTCCAACAAATTTCTGAAACAATTTTTTATAAAAGAATTTTAAATTTGCCATATGAGAGTGATAGCTCTTTAGAAGTTCGTGGGTATTATGTTTATTTTAAAGCTAATTTTCTGCAGGCAATTTTTGGGATGGGTCCAAAAAATGTATATTACAACAACAATTTTTATGAAATACATTCAACTTTTGCCATGATATTAAGTTCTTTTGGTTTATTTGGGTTTTTAATCTTCAGTTTATTAATGTTTTTTTGGATTTTAGATATTAATAAAGCTTATGGATTATTTGGATTAATTTGTGTGTGCGCGCCAACTTTACTATATGGATTAACTCATAACGGAATTAGATTTTCTATTTTTTGGATATTTTTTGCTTTATCAATATTCATGAGCAAACAATATATTAAACAAAAAGCCTTAAAAGATATTTAAAACAAGAATAACTGGAGTAAATAGATATTAATATTTAAAAAAATATATATACACAATTTTATTATAAATGAATTTAAAAAAAATTAGATTAGCTGTTATAGGATTGGGATATGTGGGATTACCTCTAGCTGTCGAATTTTCAAAAAAAAGAAAAGTAATAGGTTTTGATATTAAAAAAAGAAGAATTAATGAATTAAATCAAGGTTTTGATAAAACTCTTGAGGTTAATAATGGTAATTTCAAGATTAATAAAAACTTGAAACTTGTTAATAATATAAATGGTATTAGAGATTGTAATTGCTACATAGTGACAGTACCAACACCAATTAATAAGATTAACAAGCCAGATCTATCAATTTTATTAAAAGCAACAAAGGAAATTGGAAAAATTCTTAAACCAAAAGATATTGTAATTTATGAGTCCACTGTATTTCCTGGTTGTACCAATGAGTATTGTGTTCCTTTGTTAGAACTAGTATCTGGTTTAAGATTTAATAAAGATTTCTTTTGTGGCTATAGTCCTGAGAGAATTAATCCAGGTGATAAAAAACATACAATACAAGATATTAAAAAAATAGTTTCTGGATCTAATAAAAAAATTACAAATTTAATTAATAGTCTTTATAGTCAGATAATTACTGCTGGAACATATAAAGTTAATAGCATAATTGTTGCAGAAGCAGCTAAGGTAATTGAAAATACTCAAAGAGATTTGAATATTGCACTTCTAAATGAATTATCAATAATTTTTGATAAAATGAACATAAATACGTCTGAAGTAATTTCAGCAGCAAAAACAAAGTGGAATTTTATGCCTTTCTTGCCAGGTTTAGTTGGTGGACACTGTATTGGGGTAGACCCATATTACCTTACCCATAAAGCCAAAAAGCTTGGATATGATCCAAAAATTATATTAGCAGGCAGAAAATTGAATAACAACATGACCACTTTTGTTGTTAATAAATTTACCAAACATTTAAGATTAAAAAAAATTAAATCAAAAAATGCAAAGGTTTTACTTCTTGGTCTCACCTTCAAAGAAAATTGTCCAGATTTAAGGAATTCAAAAATCAAAGATATTTTCGAAAAATTAAAAAATAAAAAATTAAAAATTGATATATATGATCCATTAGCTGATAGTATGGAGATAAAATCTTACTATGGAAAAAAACAGATTTCTAAATTTTTATTTAATAAATACGATGGAATAATTATTTCAGTTGCACATAAAAAACTTAAATCAATGGGAATAAATTTTATCAAATCATTATGTAAAGATAATCATGTTATTTTTGATTTAAAAAGTCTATTTAATAACAAATATTCTAACTTTCAGTTATAATATTTTAAATAATTTTATTTACACAATATATTTTTAATATTTAAAAATATGAATATAAATTAATAGATGTCAAAACGTATTGCAATTGTCTCAAATAACTCTTCAAATTTAATAAATTTTAGAGGGCATTTAATTAAAAGCTTAGTTGATAAAAAAAATAATGTTTTAGTAATTACTCCAAAAAAAGATTTTTCAATAAACTTTGAAAAAAAAATTTTAGAACTAGGAGCTAAAATTTCTACAATTCCCTTAGAGAGGACAGGCATGAATCCATTTCAGGATATTGCAACCTATTTTTCCATAAAATCGTTATTTGATAAATTTAAGCCAGATATTGTTTTATCTTACACTTCAAAACCAATTATTTATTGTGGTTTAGTAATAGGAAAAAATAACAAAATAAATTTTTTTCCAAATCTAACAGGTTTAGGTTATGGTTTTACAGATAATTTTCATTTTAAAAGAATAATAATTAATTTTATATTAAAAATTTTATATAAATTTTCTCTAAAATCTTCTACGGCGATTATTTTTCAAAATCCAGATGATAGACTTTTATTCAAAACTTTAAACCTTACTAATAATAAGAAAACTTTTATTGTAAATGGATCTGGTGTTGATACAGATTTTTTTTTTCCAACAAGTTTACCAATAGAACCAAAATTTTTAATGTTATCAAGAATAGTTGCTGACAAAGGTGTTATAGAATATTGCGAAGCAGCAAGAGAAATTCGCTCTAAATTCCCTGATGCTAAATTTCAATTAGCAGGTTCATTTGACACTAATCCTTCGGGAATAAAATATGATCAAATAAAAAAATTTATAGACAATAAAGACATTGAATATTTAGGACATGTGGATAATGTAAGGGAATTATTACATCAATGTAAATTTTATGTTTTGCCATCTTATAGAGAAGGAACTCCAAGGTCGGTATTAGAGGCAATGTCAGTTGGAAGACCAATAATTACCACTGATACCGTTGGATGCAGAGAGACAGTAGTAGATGGACTTAATGGATTATTAGTTCAGGTCAAGAGTAAAATTTCTTTGGTTGATGCTATAAAAAAAATGCTTGTGTTTGATGATGTCAAAATAAATGAAATGGCTAGACAAAGCATTAAATTGGTGAAGCAAAAATATGATGTATCAAAAGTTAATCAGAATATAATTGAAATTATAGAATTTAAAAAATAAACATGCAGAATTTAAGTTACCCTCATTACCCATCAAAATTAATCAAAAAGGTAAGTAAAACTCTTAGGTCCGGTAGAGTTAATTATTGGACAGGAAAAGAAGGTGGATTATTTGAAAAAGAATTTTCAAATTATGTAGGTAACAAATATTCTATAGCTGTATCAAATGGTAGTGTAGCTTTAGAGATAGCTTTAAAAGCACTTAAATTGAATAAAAAAGATAGCATTATAGTCTCACCTAGATCATTTATAATATCCGCAAGTTGTGTAATTAACTGTGGTTTTAAACCTGTTTTTGCAGATGTGGACAATAATGGAAATTTAAGTATTGGGGGTATTAAAAAAGCATACACAAAAAAAGTAAAAGCAATAGTTCTTGTTCACTTAAATGGTATGCCTTGTGATTTAGATCCTATAATTAATTTTGCAAAAAAAAATAAAATAAAAATAATTGAGGACTGCTCTCAAGCTCATGGCGCTTTATACAAAAATAGATCAGTAGGTTCTTTTGGCGATATTTCTACATGGTCATTTTGTCAAGATAAAATAGTTTCAACTGGAGGTGAAGGTGGAATGATTTCAACTAATAATAAAAAACTTTGGGAAAGATGCTGGTCTTATAAAGACCATGGAAAAAATTATTACAGTGTTAAATTTAAAAAACATAAATTAGGTTTTAAATGGCTTCATGATGGCGATGGAAGTAATCATAGGATGACAGAGATTCAAGCTGTAATAGGAAGATATCAATTAAAAAATTTAAATCTTCAAATAAAAAAAAGAAATCAAATTGCAAAAAAAATTATAAATTCTCTTAAAGTATTTTGGAACGAATTGAGTTTAATTTCAGTACCAAACTCAAAATGCACAGGTTGTATACTTAAAAATTTAAAAAAAGATTGTAATAAATGTGTTCATTCTTTTTATAGGTTAAATTTCTACATTAATACTAGCAGAAAAAAAAAACTTGAATTATTAAATAAATTACAAAATAAAAAAGTTAATTGTAACGAGGGACCATGTCCAGAAATTTATAAAGAAAAGATATTTAAAAAATTAAAAATATTTCCTTCAAAAAAACTCTTTAATGCAATTACACT
>CACKYY010000018.1 GCA_902604525.1 uncultured Pelagibacteraceae bacterium
ATTGTGTATCTATACTTAAATCCTTATCTTTTTTATTTATAAAATATTTAATTTCATCTACTTCTCCAGCATTTAACTGAATTTGTCCTTCACCATTAATTGATAAATTTTTATCTTTATAATTTAAATTTAATTTATGATTATCGAGTAAAATTAAATCATCAACTTTTGAAAAATATTTATTAATTATTTTTAAATTTTTATATTTTAACTGGGTAATACTTATTTCAGAATTTAAAATAATATTTTTAACTTTAAATTTTTCATCGATTTCCAAAGAAAATTCATTATTTGTTTTAAATTTAGCATCATCAACAATTATATTTTCAAAACTTAAATTTAATAATTTTAATATATTCGAATTTAAACTTGATTGATCGTTTTCAACAATAACATCAATTAAAAAGCTATTTTTTTTCTTTTTTACATTAAGTTTTTTTGAAATAAAATTTACTTCTTCTGCTTTAAAATTTATTTTATCAAAATGATAATTATCTTTTTGAAAATTGAAATTAAAATTTATATTTTTAAAATTAGCCTTGTCTAAAAAATTAATATCTGCATCTTTTATCAAACCTTCAATGATATAATCATTTCTAAGTTTACCATTTTCATCAATGTTCAAACTCAGGTCTATAATTACATGACCTTTTTTCACAATTTTTTCTAATATAAATAATTCAGGTTTGTTGGTTGTTGTACGAATAAATTTAATTAAATCATTTAATAATATAGACTTAGTTTTTAACTCTATATTTGATGACGAAATATTATTTTTAATTAAAGAACTGAGCGAAACTTGCGTTTTAATGCTTTCTAATGCCAAAGGTCTTTTTGCGAAATATACAGTTGTGCCAATTGTTTTTGCATAAATTTTTAGTTTAAAAGGATCTAGAGTTAATTTAATTTTTTTTAAATCTATATCTATCTTTTTATTTATTAGTAAAATTCTTTTTTTAATTTGATCATTAAATTTATCTGTCTCTATACCTAGAGTGCTGAGGTAAACTATCAAAATAACCAACACTGACAAAAGCAGAATAAAATATTTTAAAATGTTATTTTTCATTTAATTTATAAAGTGATTGTTCCAAAAATTCATCAAGATCGCCATCTAATACTTTATCTGGACTAGTGCTTTCAAAACTAGTTCTATTATCTTTTACAAGTCTGTAGGGTTGAAGAACATAAGATCTAATTTGATGGCCCCACCCTATTTCTGATTTAGAACTTTCAACATTTTGATTTTCTTCCTCCCTTTTTTTAATTTCATAATCATATAATCTTGCTTTCAACATATTCATGCATGTTTCTTTGTTTTTATGTTGAGATCTTTCATTTTGACATTGAACTACAATTTTTGATGGAATGTGTGTTATTCTAACTGCGCTATCAGTAGTATTAACGTGCTGGCCACCTGCTCCACTAGATCGATAAGTATCTATTCTTAGATCTTTTTCTAAAATTTCTATACTAATATTTTCGTCAACAACTGGGTATATCCAGATACTTGCAAAACTTGTATGTCTTCTAGCGCCTGAATCAAATGGAGATATTCTAACTAATCGATGAATACCAGACTCTTTTTTAAGCCAACCAAATACATAATCGCCTTCTATTTTTATTGTTGCTGATTTTATTCCAGCTTCTTCTCCCTTATGTTCACTTATTAGGTTAGATTTAAAATTTTTTTTATCTGACCATTTTAAATACATTCTTCTCAACATATCTGCCCAATCTTGACTCTCAGTACCTCCAGCACCGGCATGTATCTCGATATAACAATCTAATGGATCAGCTTCACTTGATAAAAAACATTTAATTTCACTTTTTTTTATTTCAGACCTAAGTTTTTTAATATTTTGTATAATTTCAATTTGGACATCTGAATTATTTTCTTCTAAAGCTAATTCATTTAAATCTTCAAAATCATTTAATTTTTTTATAGAAGTATTTAAAGAATTTATTAAATCCTCAAAAAATTTCTTTTCTTTAACTACTTTTTGAGAATTACTTTTATCTTGCCAGAAATTATTCTCTAGCATTTTTTTATTTAGAGACTGAAGTTTTGAATAAATATTATTATTTTCAAAGATACTCCTTGATTCTTTGATTTATTTTTTCTATCTCTTTTTTATAATTTTGAAAATTGTCATTCATTAATAAAACTTTAGTATATTATTACTATCTAATCTATCAGTATTTGAGTAGAGAACTTTTCCATTAACCACATTTTCTTTTTTAAAGACCTCAATGATTGTATTATTAGATGAAAATTTGGCTTTTTGGCCTGTTTTAGGATCTACTACCATCATAATTGTATCTTCATCTGCCTTAAATGGTCTTGCATCTGATTTTTTTACAGCTTGTTTAATAAAATCTTTAAAAATTGGTAGTGCTGTTTTTGAGCCAGTTTCATATTTTCCAAGAGGTGAAGGATTGTCTGAACCCACATAAACCCCAACTAATAAATTTGAGGTAAAGCCAATAAACCAGGTATCTGTATTTTTGTTAGTTGTTCCAGTTTTGCCAGCAATATTTAAGTTTAAGTCCCTGAGTTTTTTTCCTGTACCTCTTTGAACTACACCTTCAAGAATTGAGGTCATTTGATATGCAGTTTCGGATGAAAAAATTTGTTTATAGTTATTTTTAATTTCTGGATAATCGTTACTTAAATAAGAAATTTGATCACAATTCATGCACTGTCTTAAGTTATTATTGTATATAGTATTACCTTCACTATCTTGAATTCTATCAATTAATATTGGCTCAACAAGTTTTCCACCATTTACAAAGGCTGAATAAGCTGATGTTAAATTTATAAGGGTAGTCTCAGCAGAACCCAATGATATAGACAATAACTCCTCTGGATTTTCATAAATTTTGAGATCTTTTGAGAAATTTACAATTTTTTCAATACCAAGATTCTGAGCAATTCGCACAGTCATTAAATTTCTAGATTTTTCTAATCCAGTTCGAAGTGTAGATGGACCATAAAATTTTTTTCCATAATTTTCAGGTTTCCACATCTTTAAATCATCACCTTGATCTAAAACTAAAGGTGCGTCTAATACTAACGATGTTGGAGTATAATTATTTTCTAATGCTAATGCATAAACAAAAGGTTTAAAAGCAGATCCTGGCTGTCTATTAGCTTGAGTCGCTCTATTAAATTCACTTTTTTTAAAACTAAATCCACCACTAAGTGCTAAAATTCTTCCAGTATAAGGATCCATGACAACAATTCCTCCATTAATTTTAGGTAATTGTTGTAAACTAAATTTTTTATCACTTATTTTTTTCACATATATAATATCACCTGACTGAAATAAATTTTTAAATTCTTTTTTTGTCCAAGAAATATCTTTGTACTCAATAAAACCTTGGATCTTATCTTCGGTCTCAATTTCTACTGAGAATTTATTTATTTTTTTTACTATTGCTAATGACCAATCAATTGACTTTTCTAAATTAAACTTTTTTAAATCTTTATTCCAATTACCATTATAAATTTTGCTAGTTAATGGTCCTCTCCAACCTTTTCTTCGATCATACGAAATTAATCCTTTTCTCAAGGAGTTTGTAGCAATTTTTTGAAATTCTAAATTAATAGGTGTATTTATGTTAAAACCTTGTTTGTATACTTTATCGTAAGTAAATTTTTCGATTACATTTTTTCTTACGTCCTCAATAAAATATTGTGCGTCTTCTAGATAAATTTTCTTTTTTTTACTTAATATAATTTCTTTAGCTTTTAATTTTTCATACCACTCAGAGGTTATATAATTATTATCTAATAAATTTTTTAAAACTAGATTTCTTCTAAATTTTGCAACTTCGATATCTCTATATGGATTGTACCTACTTGGAGCCTTAGGTAATGCGGCTAGCAATGCAGCTTCTGAGTAGTTTATATCTCTAATTGATTTGTCAAAATATTCCAAGCTAGCAGCTGCTATTCCATAGGCTCCACTTCCTAAATATATTTGATTTAAGTATAATTCCAAAATTCTTTCTTTAGAAAGTGCTCTTTCGATCCTAAATGCTAAAATTGCTTCTTTAATTTTTCTATTAATACTCACTTCATTTGTTAATAAAAAATTTTTAGCAACTTGTTGCGTTATTGTTGAAGCACCCTCTAACCGCTTAGAGGAAATAATATTAGATATATTATTTACTACTGCTCTCAATACTCCTTTAGCATCTACACCTGGATGTGAAAAAAAATTTTTATCTTCTGCAGATAAAAACGCATTTACTACATTTTTGGGGATTGAGCTGTAAGGCACAAATACTCTTTTTTCCTGAGAAAAGTCTGCAACGAGCTCTCCTTCTCCTGAATAAACCTTACTTGAAACAGGTGGTTTGTAATTTTTTAGAAATTTATAATCAGGAATATCATTGGAATAAGTCCACAACACACCAATTATCAAAACGCTAGTTAAAAGAACTATAGATATACAAATAAGAAGAATATTCTTTAAAAACTTATGCATTTTAATTCCATTATATCTTGGAATTTGTTAAAGATAAGGCACAAGAATTAAACAAAATTTATTTAAAATTAAAGAATTTAATGAAATCAACAATTAAAATATTATGGAAAAAAATTTATATATCGATGCTTCGCATCCAAATGAAACTAGAGTTGTTCTTAAATCTGACGAAAATATTGAAGATTACGAATACGAAGGTTTAAAGAATAACCTAATAAAAAATAATATTTATTTAGGTAAAGTAAGTAGAATTGAGCCATCTCTTCAGGCAGCTTTTGTTGACTTTGGAAGAGATAGACATGGTTTCCTCTCTTTTAATGACATCCAATCAGATTATTATCAAATACCAAAGGCTGATTTGGATAAAATTAAAGAAGAAGAAGAAAAAGCTAGAGAAGAACGTTCAAAACAAGTTGAGGCTAAAGAGGAAGAAAATATTGCTGATGGAAAATTAGATATAGATGATCCTATTGAAAAAGAAATAGAAAATCAGACTGAAAATAAAGAAAATAGTGATGAAAAGAATAATACTGAGGAAGAAAAAGAAACAAAGAAAGAAAATAAGTTTAAATTTAAAAGATATAAAATTCAGGAAGTTATAAAACCAAATCAAGTTATACTTGTGCAGGTTGTTAAAGATGAAAGAGGTCAAAAAGGAGCTGCTCTTAGTACTTTCATTTCCATTGCTGGAAAATATATAGTTTTAATGCCGAATACACCAAAAGGTGGGGGTATTTCGAGAAAAATTTTTAATCCTACTGATAGAAAAAAAATAAGAACAATTTTAAATGAAATCGAAATTCCAAAAGAAATGGGATTAATAGTTAGAACAGCAGGCAGTAATAAAACTAAAAATGAAATCAATAATGATTTAACAACTCTTATAAAAACCTGGAGTCAAATCAAAGATAATGCAATAAATTCTATTGCTCCATCACTTATTCATCAAGAAAGTGAAATTATCAAAAGAACTTTAAGAGACATGTTTGATGATAATACCCAAAATATAATTGTAGAGGGTACAGATGGTTATAAAAAAGCTCAGTCTTTTATGAAAACAATGATGCCATCTAGTGTTAAAAAAGTAAAAAAATATAGAGGCAAAGTACCTTTATTCATTGAGGAAAATATCGAGCAAAAATTAAATCAAATCTTTGACTCTGAAATCAAACTTAAATCAGGAGGTTATTTAGTTATCAACCCTACTGAAGCATTAGTATCCATAGATATAAACTCGGGTAGCTCCATAAAAGGTAAAAATGTTGAAAGTACTGCGTTAGATACAAACATTGAAGCAGCAGAGGAAATTGCGAGACAAATTAAAATAAGAGATTTATCTGGTTTAATTATAATAGATTTTATTGACATGCTAAGTTATGGAAACAGAAGATTAGTTGAGAGAAAACTAAAAGAAAAGTGCAGGTCAGATAGAGCTAGAATACAGATAGGTAGAATAAGTAACTTTGGTCTTTTAGAAATGTCTAGGCAAAGGTTAAGAGAAAGTGCCATTAAATGGAAAGTAACTTTAACTGATGAATCGTTTGCACAGAAATTGCTTAAAATTGTTGAATTAAAAGCAGTTTTAAACAAAGCAAAATTTATAGAGTTAAAAGTTTGTAAAAAAATTTCAGATTTTTTAAAAGAAAACTTTGTTAATGATTTAACTTATTTTGAAAAAAAAAATAAAATGACATTAGACATAATCAGCGACAATTCATTAATTATTCCGGAATATATAATAAATGTTCAAAATAAGTCTAAAAAAACTATAGAATTAGTTGAGTATTATGAAAAATTAAAAAATCTAGAATTACAAAATAAAGACGATAAAATAATCAATAATAAAGAAATAAAAACTTACAAAAAAACTTACAAAAAAACTTACAAAAAAAAAAGATTTTATAAAAAATCTAAATAATTCCTGTGGTTGGAGACGAAGGATTTCCCATTAATGTTTTGGCTATTCTACCTGAGTTGTAAGATTGTCTCCCAGCTACAACTGCATTTTTAAAAGCTAATGCCGCTTCAAATGGTTTTTTTGCTTTTGCTATTGCTGTATTTACTAAAACACCATCACAGCCAAGCTCCATTGCAATTGTTGCGTCTGATGCTTGACCTAAACCTGCATCGATAATAACTGGAAGTTTAGTTTGCTTTCTAATAATTTTAATATTAATTTTATTTAATATTCCCAATCCAGAGCCAATTGGTGCCGCCAAAGGCATAATTGCATCTGCTCCTGAATTTTCTAAACGTTTTGCCATTAAAGGATCATCATTACAGTAAACCATAACCCTGAAACCTTCCTTGGTAAGGACCTCTGTTGTTTTTAAGGTTTCAATCATGTCTGGAAATAAATTCTTTTTATCACCTAAAACTTCAAGCTTGACTAACTTCCATCCCCCAATTTCTCTCGCTAATCTTAGAGTTCTTAAAGCATCTTTTGAGTTGAAGCAGCCTGCAGTATTTGGAAGATATGTAATTTTTTTTGGATCAATGTAATCCATCAGAAGTGGTTTATTTTTATTTGAAATGTTCACACGTCTCACAGCAACTGTAACAATTTCCGCACCAGAAAATTTTATTGCTTTTGCACATTCTGCCATGTTTTTATATTTTCCAGTTCCAACTATTAATCTTGAATCAAATTTTTTTTTTGCAATTATTAACTTATCTTTTTTCAAACTATCCTCCTCCGATAAAATGAACTATTTCGATTTTATCATCTTTTTTTAATTTTATATTGGTAGATCTTTTTTTATCAATAATTTCTTGATTTAATTCAATTGCTACTTTTTTTATTGGAATATTTAGATTTTTAAGAAGATCAAACAATTTAGAGTTATTCAAAACTGTTTTAACTTTACCATTTACTTTAATTTTTATTTTTTTCATCGTATATAAGTGCTGAATGACTAATAAAATAATTATTATTAATGGTCCAAATCTTAATCTATTAGGTGAAAGAGAACAATCACAATATGGATCAAATACATTTAAGGAATTAAAAGAAAAATGCTTAAAAAAATCAAAAGAAATTGGTTTAGAGGTAAAGTTTACACAATCAAATTTAGAAGGTGAAATTGTAAATATCATTCAAGATGCTAGAAAAGATTACAAAGGAATGATAATAAACGCAGCAGGGTTTACGCATACATCAGTAGCAATAAGAGATGCTCTTAATTTGTTCAAAAAACCAATAATTGAATTACATATATCTAATATTTATAAAAGAGAAGAGTTTAGGCATAAATCTTTAATAAGTGATATAGCAACCGGTGGTATTTTTGGTTTAGGTACTGAAGGTTATATTTTAGCCATAATTTCTATACAAAAGATCATAGAGAATGAAAATAGATAAAAAAATTATCAAAGAATTAAACGAATATTTAGAAGAGTTTAATCTTACTGAAATAGAAATAACTGAAAAAGATACTAAAATTAAAGTCTCAAAAAATTCATTATCTAATATTAATCAGCCTTCAATGGTTGCTTATAATTCACCATCTGAAAAAAGTATTTCAGAAAATAATCAAAGTATTAAAAATGGTATTGAGGTTATATCTCCAATAATTGGCACTGCTTACCATGCTCCAGAGCCGGGTGCAAAAAAATTTATTGAAGTAGGTAAAAAAATTAAAAAAGGTGACACAATAATGATAGTTGAAGCCATGAAGACAATGAATCATGTGCCCTCCTCATCTGATGGAGTTGTCAAAGAAATATGTATTGATGATGGCCAACCAGTTGAATTTGGTCAAACACTTATCGTTTTAGAATAAAAAAATGTTTAAAAAAATTTTAATTGCTAACCGTGGGGAAATTGCGGTTAGAATTATTAGAGCTTGTAAAGAATGGGGAATATCAACTGTTGCTGTCCATTCTGATGTTGATCGAGATAGTATGCACGTTAGACTTTCTGATGAGAGTGTTTGTATAGGTTCGCACCAACCACAAAATAGTTATCTAAATATTCCTGCATTGATGTCCGCTATAGAACTAACTAATGCTGAAGCTGTTCACCCTGGTTATGGTTTTCTTTCAGAGAATGCAAACTTTGCAAAAATATTAGAGGAAAATAAAATTAAATTTATTGGAGCTTCTTCAGAATTAATTGCGATGATGGGAGATAAAATTCAAGCAAAAAAAATTGCAAAAGAAAATGGATTACCAATTATTGAAGGTTCTGAGGGTGGTGTAAAAGATATAGCTCAAGCTAAGGAACTTTGTAAAAAAATTGGTTTTCCCGTTTTAATTAAAGCCTCAGGTGGTGGTGGAGGAAAAGGTATGAAAATTGTTTATAAAGAAGAGGAATTTGAAACATTATTCTTTACCGCTAAATCAGAGGCACAAAAATATTTTGGAAATGATGAGGTTTATATTGAAAAATTTTTTCAAAATCCAAGGCATATTGAAGTACAGATTTTAGCTGGTAAAAACCGAGTTGTGCATCTTCATGAAAGAGATTGTTCAGTCCAAAGGAGGCATCAAAAACTTATTGAAGAGACACCCAGTCCGGTTTTAAATAATGAAATTAGAAAAGATCTTTTTGAAAAAACAGTAAATATGGTTAAAAAAATTGGTTATATGGGTGCTGGGACAGTCGAATTTATATATGAAGATGGTAAATTCTATTTTCTTGAGATGAATACTAGGGTTCAGGTAGAACACCCAGTAACAGAGATGGTTACAGGAATAGATATTATCAAAGAGCAAATTTGGATTGCATTCTCAAATGAGACAGCATTAGAACAAAGTGACATTAATCCAAGAGGTCATGCAATTGAGTGTAGAATTAATGCTGAAGATGCAAGTAAAAATTTCCAGCCTTCTCCAGGGACTATTGGGATGTGTCATCAACCATCAGGTTTTAGAACAAGAGTAGATGGAGCTATATACCAAGGTTATAAAGTAACTCCTTATTATGACAGTATGATTTGTAAGTTAATTTGTCATGGTCGAAATAGATCAGAAGCAATTCAAAGAATGAATAGATCTTTGGATGAATTTGTAATTGAAGGAATTACAACAACTATTCCCTTACATAAAAAACTGTTAAATCATAAAAAATTTATAGAGTCTAATTTCAACGTAAGTTGGATAGATAAAGAAAAGATTATTTAATAGCAATTTACAAGCCAAATATCATAAACTGGATGGTCAAAAGGAGTTATTGATGGCCCTGAGGAAAACATCCATCCATTAAAAACGAAAACTTCATCATTATTTGAATTTTTTAGGTTTGTAACTTGCATATAAGCAGTAATTTCTGGGTTGTCATCAAATTCTGAATTTTTACATTTTAAACTTTTTATTGATAAGTCTTTAAATACTACCAGATCTCCATTTTTTAATTTCAAAAGTGTATTTTTGGAGCTTATTTTATCTAAAATTTTAATGTCTGTGTAAGTACCTTCCAGGTTACTTTGCGAAAATGCAAATGAAAATAAAGAAAAATAAGCAAAAATTATTAAGTTAATTTTAAGACTATTCTTTCCAGCTTTTATATTTTTTTTTAGCTCCATCTTTATTGTTATTGGGATAGTATGCTTGATCAGTTCCTGTCAAATTAGATTGATGAGGTTTTTGCCATTCATATTTTTCAAGAATATGTTTTTTCTCTATTTTATTGGGAGTAAAATGTATCCATGAATACCATTCAACTGGAATTTTTGATGCATCAATTATATCAGCGTACACAACCCACCTTTTACCTTTTTTACTTTGATAGTATTTGTTACCTAGCTCATCTGTTCCAACAAGTTTTCCAAAAAAAATAGTTTTTAACCTAGTTCCAAATGTGTCTTGATTCCACCAAATGAAAATTTTTTTAAAAAATGTCAACATTAATATTTTTTTATTTTCAATTAAAAATTGTAAAATTTAAATTAGACTAAAATATGAATAAGTATATAAATTAATTGATTCATTATTCAAATTAATTTTATATAGAGGTAAAATGGCAAAATATCTAGTTGAAACGTATTATACTTGCACGTTCAAAGTCAATCATTACTTAGATGATATAAATGAAACAGAATTAAAAAATTTAGAAAAAAGGGATGATGGAAAATTTGAAGTTTTAGATGTTAAATTAGATAATAGAAAAACTAAAAGTCTTGACCCTAAAAATAATAAAGTTGTAGATAATAAAAATGTTGAAATAATAAATAAGACAGAAAACCTAAATTCAATTAGTAAAGAAAACGTAGTAACAAACCTTAATAAAGCCTCAGAAAAAAGTGGGAAAAGATTTGGTATGCCTGATCGAAGAAAAGGATATATCCAGAAAGCGACAATTGGAGATCATAAGGTCTATCTTCACACTGGTGAATATGAAGATGGAAAAATTGGAGAAATATTCATAGATACAAGTAAAGAAGGTGAGTTAGTAAAAGCGTTAATGAATAATTTTGCAATTGCTGTTTCTCTTGGGCTTCAATATGGGGTGCCTTTAGATGAGTTTATTAGTGCATTTATTGGTACAAAATTTGAACCATCAGGTAAGGTTTTAGGAAATGATAGAATTTTGAGCGCTACATCTATTTTAGATTATATTTTTAGGGAACTAGCAATTTCTTATCAAAATAGAGAAGATCTCGCTCACACACCCTCAATTACTGGAAACGAAACAAATGGTTCAGATGATCAAAACTCCGAAGATCAAAATCAACTACTAAAAATTGTTAAAGATATTACTAGCAAAGGATTTGTAAGAAACAATTATAAAAAAAATCTAGTAGATCTATCTGATGTTAAAATCAGCCTAAAGGGAAAAAAATAATTTTATTTTAAATTTTTAGTTTCTAATTTCTATTTTTTAATAAAAGATTTAATTCTTTCAATTGATCTTGATTAATCTCTGATGGTGCGTTCATCATTAAATCTTGAGCGTTTTGGTTCATTGGAAACATAGTAACTTCTCTTATATTTTTTTCATTGGCTAAAAGCATGACAATTCTATCTATTCCAGGTGCAATTCCACCATGGGGTGGTGCACCATAACTTAATGCATTAATCATTCCACTAAATTTTTCATCTACCTCTGCTTTATTATAACCTGCAATTGAAAAGAGTTTATACATAAGATCAGGTTTATGATTTCTGATTGCACCAGAAGATAATTCTACTCCATTACAAACTATATCATATTGGTAAGCAAGAATATCAAGAGGATTTTCAAAATCTTTGTCTTTTAATTCACCTTGTGGCATTGAAAATGGATTATGACTAAATTTTATAATATTTGTTAATTCATCTTTTTCAAACATAGGGTAGTCAACTATCCAACAAAAAGCAAAAGTATCATCATCAATCAGATCTAAATCTTTTGCAATTTTATCTCTGGCTAGGGCTGTTATTTTTTCTAATTCTTTTTGCTTTCCACATGCTAAAAAAATGCTATCCCCTACCTCTGATTTAGTTATTTTCATTATTTCTAAAAGTGCCTCTTCAGAAAAAAATTTTCCAACTGGTCCTTTAGCTGAAATTTTATTATCTTTCTCAAATGTAAAGTATGCTAGTCCAGAAGCACCTTGGTCTTTAGCCCATTTATCAATATTATCAAAAAAACTTCTAGGTTTATCTTTTGTATCTTTGGTAGTAATAGACCTAACTTTAGATCCAGATCGTACTAATTTTTTAAAGATGTCAAATGAAACATCCTCTCTACTAAATATATCTGTAATATCATTTATGATAAGAGGATTTCTTAAATCAGGTTTATCACTCCCGTACTTAAGCATTGCTTCAGAGTATGGAATCTTTGGAAAAATATCATACATTAATTTTTTATTAGAAAAATTTTTAAAAGTATTAACCATTAGTTTTTCTACAATATTAAATACATCCTCTTGCTCAACAAAAGACATTTCTAAGTCGAGTTGATAGAATTCACCGGGACTTCTATCAGCTCTAGCATCCTCATCTCTAAAGCAAGGAGCTATTTGAAAATACTTATCAAAACCTGATACCATAATTAATTGCTTAAATTGTTGAGGAGCTTGTGGTAACGCATAAAATTTTCCTGGATTTAAACGACTGGGTACAAGAAAATCTCTAGCTCCTTCAGGACTAGAAGAAGTTAAAATTGGAGTTTGAAATTCTAAAAAGTCTAATTTTGTCATTTCATTTCTTATGTAAGAAATAACTTTTGATCGTAAAATGATATTTTCATGAATTTTTTTTCTTCTCAAATCTAAAAATCTATATTTTAGTCTTATTTCTTCTGCGTATTCTTGATCAGTAAAAACAGGCAGTGGTAATTCTTTGCAAGTACCTAATGTCTCGTATTCAGATATCACAACCTCAATTTCTCCAGTCTCAATATCTTTGTTTTTAGTTTCATCCGATCGATCTACAACCTTACCTTCAACCTTAATTACGGTTTCTAACTGTATCTTTTCTAATATTGAAAAATTTTTATTTTCTTTATCAATTATACACTGTGTAATTCCATAATTGTCTCGAAGATCAATAAATAGTAAATTTCCATGATCTCTTTTTCTGTTGATCCACCCAGAAAGAGATACTTTTTTATCAACATCACTCTTTCTTAACTCGTTGCATTTATGTGTTCTGTACTTATTCAATTATTCTCCTAAAGCCTCTTTTATAATTTTAAAGTCGATTGGTTTTTTTCTTTTTAAACTAATTACGTCGATTTTATATATGAAATCCGATATTTTACCATAAGATCTACCTATCCTTTTGATAATAAAATCTATTAATTTTTTATCAATTGATATCTGACGATCGGATAAATTTTTTAATATTAAAGCATACATTAAATCATCTTCTGGTTTTTCTATTGATGCTAGAAGAAAATTCTTAGCTCTTGAATTTAAATCTTGAAGTTTAAATTTAAAATCTACAATAGGTTTTGTAGTACTGACTATGAGATATTTATTATCCTGCTCTATAGAATTTATAAGGGTAAATAATAAATTTTCATCGGTATTTTCCAACAGATCTTCCACAATTATATTCTGATAAATTTTAATTTCTTTTAAAAAATCATTGGTAATTTTGGAAGCTGAAATTTTAATGCCTTTAAAATTTTGCAAAAAAATATTTATCAAGTGAGATTTTCCAGAGAAATTTTCTCCAATTAAATTAATCAAATTTTTTTCCCATTTAGGCCAGCTATTTAAGAGTTTAAATGAATACTCATTACTTTTAGACACATAAAAATCTTGATCTTTAAAATTCTGCTCATATTTGAAATTAAGAATTTGTTGATTTAAGTTTTTCATTTCATGACCCATATTTTGTTAACAGTATCAAATTCATAATTATTATTTTTCATCACTTCAATAAATTTATCAGGTGTTCCATTAAAAATTATTTTGTAAACATTATTTTTGTTATCAAATTTGTGAATGTTAAAATCGTAAATTAGTTCTATGCTAGAGAGTTTTTCCTCTAACTGGAAAATTTTTATAATATTACTATTTTCAACTGAGATGGTTAGAGGTAATTTAACAGATGTGTTTATTTCATTTTGAGATTTCCAATAATCTTCGAAAGTAACTTTTAAATTTCTAACGAATTTATCTATTTCAGAATTGTTATTAAAATCAATATTTTTTATTAGGTTATTTTTTAAAGTTTTTTTGTTATCAAAACTTATTTTATTTAAGAGTCTAGTTTGATCAGAATCTATAAAAAATATAGATATAATATAGTTTTCAAGATTATATTTTTTTACTATTTCTTTAAATTCAAAATTTTCTAAATTTTTAATATTTTTTTTAATCAGGTTTAGATCTTCTAGGTCCTCTGTTGGTAATATATAATTTAAAAGTTCAAATTGTTTTGTATTAGAATTCCATTGATTATATATAATATTATCTGAAAACATTTTGATTTGATTTTCATTTTGATCAACAATTATTGGAATAAAGATTATATCTTTTTTTACTGGCAATGATGGAAAAATATTTTTCTTTTCTAATAAATCAAAGATGACTTTTTTATTAAAAGATACATTAAGTTTTATATAATAGAATTCATTAACAAATTTTTCCTCTTTAATTGAAAATGTCTCAATCATACTTTTAATTTGATTTAATGGTATTTTTTTAAGCTTCTGATGGTCCTTAGACTGAACAGTAGATAGTATTAACTGATTAAAAGCTTGAACAAATCCTTCATCTATTATTTTGTTTTTGTCAAAATTGATCTTAAAAGGAGTAGATAATTCAATATCATTGATTGAGAAAGTCTTAGCATGAGTAATTCCTGTGGAAAAAAAAATATTTAATACAGCATGAAATAAAAAAAATATATATAACTTTCTTAATTTTAAACTTTGAAAAATGTATTTCATAGATCTTTTTAATGAATAAAAAAAAATTTACCTATAAAAAAAGTGGTGTTGATATCAATAATGCAGATAAATTCGTTAATTTCATTTCTAATGTTTCATCAAATAAAAAAGGCAAAAAAAAGTTTTCGAATATAGGTGGATTTGGGTCCATAACCAGTATTCCTCAGGGAATAAACCAACCAAAAATTGTTGCTTGTACAGATGGCGTTGGCACGAAAATTGAAATAGCAAACACATTAGATAAGTATGACACAATTGGTATAGATTTAGTGGCAATGAGTGTTAATGATTTAATCGTTCAAGGTGCCAAGCCTTTATTGTTTTTAGACTATATTTCAATTAATAAAATTAATTTAAAAAAACTTAAATCCATAATCAAAGGAATTCTTAAGGGGTGCAAATTGTCCAGCTGCGAATTAGTTGGAGGTGAAACAGCTGAAATGCCTGGTACATATGAGAAAGGTAAATTTGATATTGCAGGCTTTGCAGTAGGTGTAGTGGGTAAAAATAGGATTTTAAACAAAAATAGAATAAAAAAAAATAACCTTATTTTAGCTATACCATCAAGTGGGTTGCATTCCAATGGTTTCTCATTGGTAAGATATCTTATAAATCAAAAAAAAATTAATATAAAAAAAAATAAATTTTTAAAATCTGAACTTTTAAAACCTACTAAAATATATGTTAATGAAGTTTTAAAATTAATTGACCTAAATTTAATTAATGGTTGTGCAAATATAACTGGTGGTGGCTTGTCAGATAATATCAAAAGAATTATTCCAGATAAAATGGTTGCAGATATTGATTTAAAACAAATAAAAACTTTGAGTATTTTTAAATGGCTTAAAAAAAATGGAATATCAGAAAAAGAGATGTTAAAAACATTTAATTGTGGAGTTGGATTTTGCTTAATAGTAAATCCTAAAGATTTAAAAAAGATTACAAAATATTTTTCAAAAGACTATAAACCATATGTAATAGGTAAAATTTCTAAAGGTAAAAATAAAGTTAAATTAAATGGCACAGTTGACTGGTCCTAAAAAAATAAATTGTGCGGTATTCATATCTGGAACTGGGAGTAATCTAAAATCATTAATTCAATTTTCTAAAAAAAAAAGTTCGCCTATATCAATAGAATTAATTATTTCTGATAATGCAAAAGCTAAAGGATTAAAATTTGGAAAAATATTTAAAATATCAAATAAAGTTTTTAATTATAAAAATAAGTTAATTGCTGAAAAAAAAATAATTTCAGAAATAAAAAATAAAAAAATAAAACTAATTTGCCTTGCAGGTTTTATGAAAATTCTGTCCAAAAGATTTATAAAAAATTTTAAAGGTACAATATTAAATATTCATCCCTCTTTACTTCCAAAATATAAAGGTTTGAACACTCACCAAAGAGCTTTATTAAATAATGAAAAATATTCTGGCTGTACAGTACATTTTGTTAATTCAAAATTAGATTCTGGAAAAATTATTCTTCAAAAAAAAGTGAGGATTAGTAAGGTTGATACGCCTAAATCTTTGGCAAAAAAAGTTTTAATTCAAGAGCATAAACTTTATCCAAAAGCAATTAGGAGAGTATTTAATCCTTAAAAAAGAAATCTATCTCAATTTTTGCATTCTCAACACTATCAGAGCCATGTACTGAGTTTTTGTCAATTGATATACCATATTTTTTTCTAATGGTTCCGTCCTCAGCTTCTTTTGGATTAGTGGCTCCCATTAACTCTCTGTTTCCAAGCACTGCGTTATCTTTTTCAAGGACCATTACAACAATTGGTCCTGAAGAGAGATATGTACATAAATCATTGTAAAAAGGCTTAGTTTCATGAACTTTATAAAATTTTTCAGCTTCTGATTTTTCAATTTGGATTTTTTTTTCTTTTAAAATTGAAAAACCCTTTTTTTTAAATATCTCTTTAATTTCATTTTCTAAATTTCTCTCAACTGCGTCTGGTTTTACAATTGATAAAGTCTGTTCTAAATTACTCATAATAGTCTTCTATTAGTTTATTTAATAATCTTACTCCATAACTTGTTGCTCCACCTGAATTTAAAGCACCCCCATATTTTGAAAATGCCATACCAGCTATATCTAAATGAGCCCAAGGTGTTTTGTTTAAAATAAATCTTTGTAAAAATTGTGCTGCGGTTGTAGATCCTGCACCACCAACATAATTAATATTTTGCATATCTGCATTTTTTGAATTTATTAGTTTATCAAAGTTTTTATGTAAAGGCATTCTCCATAATTTTTCTTCAACTTTCTCACCTGTCTCTAATAGTTGTTTCGATAATTTATCATCATTTGAAAATAACCCAGCATATTCAGAGCCCAATGAAACTATAATAGCTCCAGTGAGAGTTGCAAGATCAATAATAAATTTTGGTTTATATTTTTTTTCTGTAAAAGTTAAAGCATCAGCTAGAACTAATCTACCTTCTGCATCTGTATTTAATATTTCTATTGTCTGACCACTATAAGATTTTACTATATCACCAGGTCTTTGTGCATTTCCACTTACCATATTCTCTACAAGACCCACAACACCCACTGCATTAACCTTTGCTTTTCTTAAAGCTAAATTTTTCATCAAACCAACTACAGTTGCTGAGCCAGCCATATCATATGTCATATCTTCCATAAATTTTGCGGGTTTTAATGAATAACCTCCAGTGTCAAAACAAACTCCTTTTCCAACAAATGCTAAGGGCCTAGAATTATTTTTTGCTCCATTCCACTCCATTGTTACTAGGTAAGATCCTCGAATACTTCCTTGACCTACGCCAAGTAAAGCATTCATTCCAAGTTTTTTACATTTTTTTTCATCATATACTTTTATTTTCAATCCTAATTTCTTAAGTTTAATTATTCTTTTTGCATATTCATCTGGATGAAGAACATTTCCTGGCTCAGATACAAGATCTCTAGCAAAAAAAGCTCCTTCTTCAATTGCTTTAAATTTGACTTGATCGATTTGGTTTGGTTTGTTTTTTCCAATTAGATTAATAGATATTATTTTTTTTTCTTTTTTTGATTTATATTTTTCAAATTTATAAGATTTTAATCTTAATCCATGCAAAAAATATGCAATAAAATTTTTTATTAAACTTAGGTTGGTATCTGTATCGATTGTAAAATTGAGTTGTTTGCTGTCTTTAAAGTGCTCATAAAATTTTGCTCCTAAACTTTCAAACTCTGATGCTGTAAGTTTTTTTTTTATAACTACTAATATCACTTTTCTCTTTGAACTAATATCGTATGTTAGTATTTCTTTTTTCTTATCTTTTATGTAAAGTAAATCTGAAATATATGTATATTCACCTTTTGAAATTTGTTTTTTTAAAGGGGAAATATTAATTTTATCATCGACAAATAATACAAGGTTTTGCGAATATTTTTTTACAAAATTGGCTTTATAGTTAATTTGGACAGTCATAAATTTTAAATACACTCTGTGAGAGTAGAGTGTTATATATATTTAAATTATCATATTTCAATGAAAAAAATCTTGTTTAGAAAAATACTATTCGACTGTTTAAAGTTTTTTATTGTTACTATAATTGGAACAAGTGCAATTGTGTGGGTTTTTCAAGCGGTAAATTACCTGGATATTATGGTGGAGGACGGAAGAAATTATCAAGTTTATTTCAAATATACTATGTTAAGTTTTCCAAAAATCATAAGCAAAGTTTATCCTTTCGCAATTTTTATATCTTTTTATTATATAATTTCAAAATATGAAAATAAAAATGAGTTAATAATCTTCTGGACGCATGGAATTACAAAATTACAAATAATAAATTTTTTTTTAAAAGCATCTTTAGTTTTGTTGCTTTTTCAGATAATTTTTACATCATTTTTAGTGCCTTACACACAAGACAAAGCTAGGTCAATTATTAGAGAGTCTAATATAAATTTTTTTGATAGTTTATTAATTCCTAAAACGTTTAATGATATTATCAAGGGTGTTACAATATATATAGATGAAAAAAAAACAGATGGAAGTCTAAAAAATATTTTTATAAAAAAAACAAATAATCCTTCTGAGTTTGAAATCACTTTTTCTGAAACTGGAGAAATAAAAAATTTTAATAACAATCAAATTCTTGTTTTATACGATGGTCAAAATATAAAAGGTAATAAAGATAATTTAGACAGCTTTAGTTTTTCAAAGTCAGATTTTAATTTATCTAACCAAGAGTCAAATACTACTACTTATAAGAAGACTCAAGAAAATTCCACTTTTGA
>CACKYY010000019.1 GCA_902604525.1 uncultured Pelagibacteraceae bacterium
CCGAACCATCTATTACAAGTTTAATAGTAAAAGAACCTATTGGAGTTGTTGCAGGTATAGTACCATGGAATTTCCCTTTGATGATGGCAGTTTGGAAAATGGCGCCTGCTCTTGCAGCTGGATGTTCTGTTATTATTAAACCAGCAGAAGACACACCTCTAACAGCTATAAGAGTTGCAAAAATTGCTCAAGAAGCAGGAATTCCTGATGGAGTTTTAAATGTTCTTCCTGGTTATGGTGATGTAGGGGAAGCACTTGGTAGACATAAAGATGTAGATGCAGTTTCCTTTACAGGGTCAACAGAGGTAGGTGGATATTTTCTAAAATATTCAAGTGAAAGTAATTTAAAACCTGTCGCACTAGAAATGGGAGGTAAAAGTCCATTCATAGTATTAGAAGATGCAAAAATTAATGATGATTTAATTGATAATGCAATTAATTCTGCTTTTTGGAATGGAGGTCAAAACTGCTCTGCAAATATGAGACAGATAGTTCACGAAAAAGTTAAAGATGAATTTTTAGATAAAGTTTCAAAAAAAGTTAAAAGTTTAAAAGTTGGAGATCCATTAAATTTAAAATCAAATATGGGATCAATGATCTCAAAAAATCATTTAATGACTGTTAATAATTATATCCAAAAGGGAATTGATGAAGGTGCAAAACTTTTATTAGGAGGTGTTTCAGACATTAAACAAAAAGGCTTTTATGCAAAACCCACATTATTTGATGGATTAAAAGAAAATATGACTATTGCTCAAGAGGAGATTTTTGGTCCGGTGTTAGGAGTTTTGACTGTTAAGAATGACAAAGATGCTCTTAAAGTTGCAAGTAATTCTAAATATGGTTTGCATGCAAGTGTATTTACTCAAGACATAGATAGAGCATTTCATTTGGCAAAAAGTTTACCTTGTGGAACAGTTTCTGTTAATACATTTTCAGAAGGAGATATAAAAACTCCATTTGGTGGATATAAACAATCTGGATCTTTATCAAGAGATCAAGGTACCGAGGCTTTAAATTCTTTTCTTCAAACAAAAACAATCTGGATTAGTCACTCTTAAAATAATTAAATCACTTAATAAACGCAAATTGCATATCAGTTAACCCAAATTGGACGTTCATTTTCTTTGACTCGTCTTGGCTTATCTAGTTAAATTAAAACTTAAATTAAAGAAGGGGAAAATAATGAAAATAATTAACACTAAAAAAATTTGTAAAACTTTACTTAAAGTATTTGCAATTGCTTTTTTTGCCCAAGCTGCCTATGCAGAGATAACTCTTAAGCTTGGAACTACTGGTAGATTAGGTATGCCAATTGGTGATGCCATAGATCAAGCATTGATACCAGCCTTGGCAAAAGCTTCTGGTGGTAAAATGAAAGTTGAACCATATTATCAAAAAACATTATGCGCAGAGCAAAAATGTGGTGAACAAGCCAATCAAGGACTTATAGCTCTATGGACTAGTTCCACTGCAAACTATGGTAATTTTGGACCAGAGTTAGCAATTTTTGATTTGCCTTTCATTTTCAAATCATTGGAAGATGCAAAAAGAATATCAGATGAATGGTTAGCTGAAAGGCAGTGCAAACTTGCCCTTGAAAATGCTGGCCACATTTGCCTTTCTGTATATTCAAGTGGTGGATTTAGACAGCTTGGAAATGCAACTAAACCAGTTCATGTTCCTAATGATATGAAGGGACTAAAATGGCGTACTACAAAAAGTCCAGTTGAGTTCATGCTAGTTAAAAATTGGGGTGCAACTCCAACTCCTTATGACTGGAGCCAGTTATACTCAGGCCTACAGTCGGGTGTAGTTGAAGGCCAGTATGTTGCTAGTCCATGGCAGCACGTAGCAAAACTTCATGAAGTTGCAAAATACTTCACTGAAATTGGTGGTATGTGGTCTGGAAATATTCTAGCGATGGATGCAAAGCAGTATAATGCTCTGTCGTCTCAAGAGAAGAAATGGTTACACGAAGCAGCCGATGCTTATGGAGAAAAAGTAAACCAGTTAGATAACGCTTGGATTAAGAATGGTGAAGACGCAATCAAAGCATCTGCAAAAGAGTGGTATGTACCAACTGAAGCAGAAATGTCTAAATGGAGAGCAGGTGCAATTGGTGCTTGGTTAGATGCCAAAGGTACTTTTGAACCAGAAGTAGCTAAAAGAGTTCTTCTAGAACAAGGAATGGATGGATTTGTAGCTCAGTTAGAGAAAGCTGGGGCTCTATAAATCGTTAAAAGATAAACTGTGTAAAGATCATTTAGTTCTATTTAGAGCTAGATGATCTTTACCTAAAACAAATCATAACATATAAGTAATTATGGAAAGTATAATTCTACTTGTAGTACTACTTTTCCTAATATTATTAGGTGCACCCATTGGCTTCATATTAATACTAATACCATTCGTTTATATTTTATTTACCGACGCTGTACCGCTTGTTTTGATCCCTAGTCAAATGTTTAATGCGATTGACTCGGTTCCATTAACTGCAATCGCGTTCTTTATGTTAACAGGTGAGTTAATGACAAGTGCTACGATTACGGACCGATTAGTAGCTTTGAGCAGGGCATTAATTGGACGTATACGAGGGGGGTTGGCCCAAGTAAATGTTCTTGTAAGCATGTTTTTTGCGGGTATGAATGGTTCTGTAGTAGCAGATACAGCTACAGTGGGAGCACTAGTTTTACCAGCAATGAAAAAAGCTGGATATCCTGCTGCGTTTTCGGCTGCAGTTACAGGAGTTAGTTCCACCATCGGAGGGATAATTCCACCTAGTATCATGATGATTGTACTTGCTAACTCGACTGAAATTTCGATTGCAGCTTTATTTGCAGCTGGGATTATTCCAGGCGTGTTGATAGGAGTTGTGATCATGATAATCAATCATTACTTCGCAATCAAATATAACTTTGAGCGAAGTGATGAACCATTTTCGATACGTCGAGCTGGTAGAGAATTATATCGATCCTCGTTCGCACTTTTAATACCTTTAGTTTTAGTCGGTTCAGTAATGGGTGGTGTGGCATCGGTTGTTGAGGCCGGTGCTATCACAGCAATGGTTGCGTTATTAACAGGAGTATTTGTTTATCGAACCATTAAATGGAAAGAATGTACTGGTGCTTTTCGTCGAGCATTCCGTAATTCAGCAATGGTTTTTATTATTATAGCTGCTTCAGGACCTTTTAGTTGGTTACTTACTTCTTTAGGAGCAATCGGTGATCTTGAAAGTTGGCTTTTAAGCCTGACAGATTCCCCCATTATCTTTATTTTGGCAGTGATTCTATTCATTTTTCTTCTTGGAACAGTAATGGACTCTGCGGTAAACATAATCATAGTTGGCCCAGTTCTAGTTAATGTTATGGCTCAAGCTGGCTTTCCTGAGGTACAAGCAGCTATCGTTGTAATAGTTGGTTTTTTAATAGGATCAGTAACACCACCAGTAGGGGTCGCATATTTTACTGCTGCAACAATTGCACAAGTGCGTCTAGAAAAAGTGGCTGTTGCTTTAATTCCATATCTTGTTGGGCTTTTTTTACTTTTATTTTTTATTCTCGTTATTCCAGAGTTGACTATGTTCCTTCCAAACCTAATGAGTAATTAAATATATGTTTAAATTTTTAAATAACTTTGACCGTTTTATCCATCGTATATTAGGAGCTATGTGCTCACTCTTTTTGGCTGCGATGGTTTTTTTCACAATTTATAACGTGACTATGCGATATGTTTTTAATAACCCTCCTGTTTGGGGTGATCTACTAACAGTATTAAGTAATATTTGGTTAATGTTTATAGCGCTTTCTCTAACAGCGAGAGACAATGAACACATAGCTTTAAATCTAATTTATGAAAAATTACCAAATAGATTATCATTATATATACGTCAATTTTGGAAAATTATGATTATGGTAATTGGTATAGTACTAATAATTTATGGAGTTGAACTAGTAGAAGGTATGCGTGGGAAGTATTGGGAAATGTGGTATTTTGAAATTAGTTCTAAAGGTATTGAGTTCAAAGAGAATTATATGCCAAAGAAATATGCTGTAGCAATTTTGCCATTAGCTGGATTTTTGACAACTATTGGTGCTGCTATTAGTTTTGTGAAAAAGGTTTAGTTCTTCGAGTTATGATATTTGTTAAAAATTTTAATTCAATCTCCAATCAGGAATGGAAAACAAATGAGAGATATCCTGGAGTGAGATGGAAGTTTTTAGTTGACGCAGATATTGATGGAAGCAAAGGAATTTCTTGTGGTTTTGCAGAAGTTTTACCAGGTGGAAAATTAACTTTACATCATCATGCACCAGATGAAATTTATGTTGTAACTAATGGTACTGCAACTTTAAACAAAGATGGTGAACTTGAAGAGATTAAAAAAGGGGATGTAGTTTATATTTCTAATAATGCCAAACATGCACTTGAAAATAATAGTGATGAAACATTTGGATTTTATTGGCTTTTCCCAACAGATCGATTTCAGGAGGTTGAATATTTTACTGATGAATGAAACAGATTTAACTCAGACAATGAACACTAAAAAGTTTTTTGTCATCAACCCACGTTTTTTTGATTTTCCACCCAGCTTTATTAGCTAAGTTTTTGAAGGATTTAACGGTATACTTGTGAGAATTCTCTGTATGTATCTCTTCATTTTTTTTAATTAAATAATTTGAACCATTAATTCTAATATTATTTCTTTTTTTAGATTTTAGTCTCATCTCAATTCTTTTTTTTTGTTTATTATAAATCGCTAAATGTTTATAGGTGTTCAGATTTATATTTGCACCCAATTCAGTATTAATTCTTCTTAAAATATTTTTATTAAATTTTGCAGTCACCCCTTTTTTGTCATCGTAAGCATTAATTAGAGTTGGGATATCTTTTACTAAATCAGCTCCAATAATAATTTTTTTTGCTTTAAATTTTGATTTTAACATTTTTAAAAATTTAACAGCGTCTTTCTCTTCAAAATTACCAATTGTTGATCCAGGAAAAAATATAATTATATTTTCAGATGAATTGATTTTAAAAGGTGGTTTATTATTTTTCGAAAAGTCGTATCCTTTAGGAGTAATAGCTATATTTGGAAATTTTTTTTTAAAACTTTGAGATATCTTGTTTATATAATCCTCTGAAATATCCAAAGGTATGTATTTTTTTGGCTTATATAAACTGTTTAGAAAAATAGCTATCTTTTTGAAGTCTCCAGCGCCTGGTTCAATTAAAACTGCTCTTTTTCCTATTTTATTAGCGATTTCAATTTTATTATCTTTTAATATTTTTCTTTCAGTTCTTGTAGGGTAATATGTTTTTAATTTGGTAATTTGTTCAAAAAGTTTTGATCCACGAAAATCATAAAACCATTTAGAACTCAACTCCTTATTTTTTTTACTTAAACCCAGACTTACTTCTTGTAAAAATGATTTCATTTAGCAAGTCGAAGTCCAGACATTTGCCATCTTTGATGAGGATAAAAGAAATTACGATATGATTTTCTCATTTGGTCTTTAGGTGTAAGACAAGACCCTCCTTTTAACACCATCTGGTTGACCATAAACTTACCATTGTATTCACTAATATCGTCATTGTGATATTTAAATCCTGGATAAGGAGAAAAATTGGAAGAAGTCCACTCCCATACGTGTCCCCAATATTGATTTAAATCCACACCATTTTTTTTTGAATATGGCTGATATATTTTATTTTCTAAAAAATTTCCATGAATATGATCATTAGAAGCAACTTCCCACTCAAATTCTGTTGGAAGTCGTTTATTGTTCCATCTTGCAAAAGCGTCAGCTTCAAAATAGCTAATATTACTTACAGGTGCATTAAAATCTATTTCTTTTTTTCCATTTAAAGTGAAGTGAAACCATTTACCTTCTTCTTTTTTCCAGTAAAGAGGAAACTGCCAATTTTCCTGTTGACATTTTAAAAATCCATCGGACAACCAATGTTCACTTTTATTATAGCCATCATTATCAATAAACTCGATCCATTCACCATTTGTAACTAATTTATTTGATATTTCAAAGGGTAGGATTAAAACTTCATGTTTAGGTCGCTCACAATCAAAAGAGAAATTTTCATCATCTGTACCTATACTTTTAATAGATTTTTCAAAACCAACCCACTCTTGTTTAATATTTTCATTTTCAATATCTTTTTTAGTTCGATCGTACTTAGGATCAGTGGGGTTGAAACTTAAACCATGTTGTAGATCTGTTAACATTAATTCTTGATGTTGCATTTCATGGTGACAACCTACCTCAATCATATCTAAATTAGAATTACTTGACTGACTTAACTCTGTAATTCTGTGGTTTATAGTTTGCCTATATTCTAGAACCTCCTCAATTCCTGGACGTGAAATTATGTTTCTAAGTGATCTTGTGTATCTTGGACCTGCTTTGACGTAATAGGAATTAAACAAATAATTATAATCCTCATTAAAATATTTATAATTAGACTTTATTTTACTTAAAATGAATTTTTCAAAAAACCAAGTAGTGTGCGCTAGATGCCATTTGATGGGTGAAGCATCTTCCATCGATTGTATGTTCATGTCCTCTGGACTTAAATTTTCAATGATTTTAATCGATTGATTTCTTGTTTTTTCAAAAAGACTCTGAATGTCGTTATTATTCATAAAATTATCTATTCAAATTAACAATAAAGCTAACATACTTCACTTTACAAAACGACGCTGATCATTAAATTTATTGAGATTGTTGATCAGAAGTTTTTATGTCTTCCTCATCAGTTCCTGAACTTATTTTTGTTGGCTCATCAATTGGCTCTGTAGTAGGGTTTAATTCAATACCTGCGGGCGTAATTGACTGAGGCATTGCAATGAATTGAGAGTCTGGATTTTCAACTGCTGGTCTAACTCTTGATCTATAAATACCATAAACTCCAATTAAAATATGAAAAAACATAAGAAAAACAAAGAAACCATTAAGGCCTGCTATATCCATAAAAATTGAGCATAAAAATGGACCACCAATTGCTCCTAAGCCAAAAATGAACTGTAAACTCGCACCAGCTGCAACAAATTTTTCCTTAGGAATAAAATCATTTGTATGAGCAAGGATTAAAGAGAACATTGGCAAACTACAAAAAGAAAATAAAATTAAAAAAAAATAAAACCAAAATTTACTTGTTCCCAAACCTTCAGGTAAATACATTTGTGCAGATGAAAAAATTGCACATAATGCAAAAAAAGCAGCAGCAAAACTCACAAAAATAATTACTTTTCTTCTATCATACATGTCAGACAATTTTCCTATTGGCCACTGAGAAATTGCACCAGAAATAGCTAATAAAAACGTGACTAATGAAATATGAAAAATAGAAAAATTCATTCCTGCAGCATACACAGCTAATAATGTGAATAATGCAGATTGTATTGTTCCATAAAGAAATGAACTCACCATTCCAAAAGGAGATGAAATATAAACCTCTTGAATCGACATAGTTTCTATTTTTTTAAATGTTGGAGGTTTTCTTTTAGTAAGTAAAATTGGAATTAATGCACCTGATGTTATTATTGATACTAATATAAAAGGTTCAAAATTTATTGGATTACTAAAGTTTAAAAAAAACATTCCTATTCCCATCGAACCATATAAAATCACCATGTAGATTGATAAGACACTTCCTCTATTTTTATTACTTGCTCTATCATTTAACCAACTCTCAGCAACTGTATAAATAGAGACCATGCTTATACCAGTAAGTACTCTTAATAAAAACCAAACTAATGGACTAACGAACACGGCATGAACTAGAATTACTAAAGATGCGATTGACGCAAAAGCTGCAAAGATTCTGATATGGCCAACTCTTGATATTAATTTAGGAATAGTAATTGCACCTATAAAATATCCAACGAAATAACCAGACATCATAAATCCAGTTGCGGTTAGACTAAACTCTTCTTTTACAGCTCTAACTCCTAAAAGTGACCCTTGAAAACCGTAGGCAAGCATAATTGCTCCCATACCTAAAAATAAAGCCCACGAATTTTTTAATACCTTGTTCATATGAACCGCTATCTATTTCTGATTTGTGGCCAAATCAAGTTAATTGTAACTGAGCTATGTTTTTTTTAGTTTAAGAAAAGAGTGAATAGCTATTGTCAAAATGATAACAATACCCCCTTGAATTGTTTCAGGACTAGGCTGTTCTTTAATGACCATCCAAACCCAAATTGGCCCTACGATTGTCTCTAGCAAAAAGAATAAGTTAACCTCTTCTGCAGGTATAAATCTTGGAGCAATAGTCACCAAAACAAAAGGTATAGCAACACACATTACACACATTAAAGGGACTATTAAAAGGTCTTTTCCTACTAAAGAATAAGTTTCAATAAAGAAAATGGCAAATACTGCAACTAACAGCTTACCAACTACAGCAGCAGGCACTAAGTTTTTTGTTTTAGCAGATCTAATAGTCACCGCTCCAACTGCTAATCCTAAGGCACAAATAAGTCCCAATAAATCTCCAAAAATATTACCTAATTGTAAGGAGTCGTAAAATATATAGATTGCAGCAAAAAAAGTAACTCCAATTGCTATCCAAGTATTGCTGTCTGGCATCTCTTTTAAAAAGATTGCACCTAAAATTGCTGAAAGCATAGGAGCCATAGCAATCATCACTAATGTATTAGCTACATTAGTATTTTGAATAGAAACAACAAAGGCAATATTCGTTATAGAAAATGTTATTATATAAATTATTCCATGATGACCACTAGTGAAAAGCATTTTAAAAAAATTTGCTTTATAAATAAGTAGCATCCCAACTAACACAGTAAAAAAAGGAATTATCCCTCTATAAAAAACTAAACTCCAAGTATCCACACTAGCTAATCTTATAAACAAACTGTCAGGAGTTATAAACATCACAGCAATAAAGGCTAACAAAGAACCTTTTTGCTGGTCATTTAAAGTTTTCACGCTCTAAGTTCTTTCCAAAAAATTTTAGCAAGATTTATACCTGATAAATCGAAATAAGTTTTTAGTCCAGTTGGAGATGTGACATTAATATCTCCATTCAGTTTTTGATCAATAAAATCAATTCCTGCAAAAAAAATATTTTCTTTTTTTAAATCTTTAGCAATTAGCTTAGATATCTTATTTTCATGCTTACTAAGTTTAATATTTATAGGTATTGCACCTTTACTCATGTTACTCAAAATTGAACCTTTTTTTGGAATTCTTGAGATTGCTCCACAGACCTTACCGTTAATTATAAAAACTCTTTTGTCACCTTTGCTAATTTTAGGTAAAAATTTTTGCAACATGATATGATCATGTTTTTTGATAAAATTTTTAATTAGTTTTTTGTCAAATTTGTTTAATAAATGTATATCGTTTCCACTATAACCATGAATTGGTTTTAAAATAGCACTGCTATTTTTTTTGAAAAATTTTTTTATTTCATCAATATTTTTAGTAAAAATAGTACTTGGCATATATTTTTGATACTTAGCTGAGTATAATTTTTCAGAGACATTTCTAATAGAAGTGGGGTTATTAAGTATTTTTACCTTATGTCTAATGGTGTCTAAAATGTAGGTTGTTGAAATATATTCAAGATTAAATGGAGGATCTTGGCGTATAAGTATAAATTTACATTTAGTAAGGTCTAAAGTACATTTTTTTAATATTTTAAAAAATTTTTTTTGTGTGTAATTAAATTTAATAAAAAAACCTTTTGCAATTACTTTTGACTTAATAATTGAAAGATCTTTTGGCTCATAATAGAATATTTTATAATTCTTATTTTGAATTTCATTACCCAAAAATATACTTGTATCTGAAACAGGATTTAATTTTGAGGGATGGTTTCCTTGAATAGCAACAATTTTATTTATCATATAATTCATCTAAATTTCCATTTTCTGAAAATTTACTAATCATATGATCTGCGTTTGTTGTCTTATTATCAATTACTTTTTGTAAGTGACTTAAAAAAATTGTTTCGTTGTTTCCTTTTCTGCTTAGAATATCTCTATTTTCCAAACCTTTTTTTGATAAATTTAATAGTATGGATGACCAGTAATGAAGATCTTTACCCATTAATTGAGTATTAAATCCTTTTTTTGGTGCTTCTAAATATGCATTAATAACTTTATCTGTTTCCCACTTAGAAATAACATCATAGATTTCTTCGAGATTGCCATAAAGGATTCCAATATTAAATGCAGGTCCAGCACATAAGCAATCCCAACCACAAGTATCCATAGATCTAAGCTCGATATATTTTTTTAATCTATTTTCTGTAAAGATTGTACTTAAATGTGTTGCAAGATCACCCTCTGTAGGTAATCGGTTATTAATTTCTGAAATTTTACCTTCCATAAAATCTCTAAAAATATATTTTTTTCCTGAAAAATATTTATCTTTATCCTGAATAAATAAAATAGGAAAATTCATCGTAAATTCTGCGTACTTTTCAAAATTTAAATTTTCAAAAAATAATTTTGGTAGTCCGCCTCTAGATGTATTTTGCCAAACTTTTGATCTGTAAGATAAATAATTGCTATCTTTTTTTTCAACTAAAGAGGAATTAGCAAATAATGCAATTGAAATTGGCACAATTGAATTTGCAACTTTAAATTTTTTAATAAAATCTTTTTCTGAACTATAATCAATATTTAATTGTGTACCACAAGTTCGATACATCATATCTAAACTTAATTCTCCTCCAAGAGGCATATCGTTACTCATCAATTTATATCTCTGTTTAGGATTATTTGGGATTTCGTTCAATTTTGATATAGGGTCAAATCCAGCACTAACAATTTCAATACCTAATTTTTTAGTAACTTGCTTTAGTTCAAATAAATAATCTTGAGACTCTGAACAAGCCTCATGTATATTGTTAAGCTTTTCACCTGATAATTCTATTTGATTACCAGGCTCAAGTGTTATGTTTTTTCCACCTTTGTTAAGTGCAATAATATTATCTTTTTCAAAAACAGGCTTCCATCCAAACTCTAATAATGCACTGAACATTTCTTTAATTTTAGAATAATCCAATCGTTTATTATTTTTTTTATTAAATAGAAATTTTTCATGCTCAATTCCAATTTTAAAATCTTTAGTTTGTTTCACTCCAGATTTGAAATATTCAATTATTTTTTCTTTATTATTGATCATAGTTCTTTAAATAATATCTTTTAAATTTTTTTAAAGATTTGTTTTCACATTGTTAGTTGTTCGAAGCAGTACTTAACAAAGATAACTGAGTTATTTTGCTATCTCCTAGTTCATCAACTGGTTTAACAGGATAATCCCCTGTAAAATAATGATCTGTCAATTGGGGGTAGGTATCATTTCGCTTATCAAAACCAATAGCTCTGTACAAACCATCAATGGATAAAAATTTTAATGATTTAGCACCAATATACTCACAAATTTCATCATTCGTTTTATTTGCAGCTAATAATTCTTTTTTAGTTGGAGTATCCACACCATAAAAATCAGGATATCTAATTTCAGGACACGCTATTCTAACGTGAACCTCTTTTGCACCTGCATCATATAACATTTTTACTATTTTATGAGAAGTAGTTCCTCTTACGAGTGAATCGTCAATTAAAATAATTTTTTTATCTATGATAGTAGTTTGATTTGCATTAAGTTTAAGTTTAACACCTAAACTTCTTATTTTCTGACTTGGTTCAATAAAAGTTCGACCTACGTAATGATTTCTTATCAAACCATGTTCAAAGTTTATTTTAAGTTTTTGCGAAAATCCTAGTGCTGCTGCATTACCAGAGTCTGGAACTGGTACTACAATATCTGCATCGATATCATTTTCTTTTGCAAGCTCAACACCTAAATTTTTTCGATGCTCATAAGCAGTCTTATTATCTATTAAGCTATCAGGTCTTGCAAAGTAGATATATTCAAAAACACATGGTCTAACTTTTCTAGGTGGAAAAGGTTTGATGCTAGTCAATCGATTGTTTTCGATCAAAACAATTTCGCCATTTTCTACCTCTCTTACAAAATTTGCGCCAATAATATCTAATGCACATGTTTCTGATGCTAGGACATAACTACTTCCCAATTTTCCAATTAATAAAGGTCTAATGCCATATGGATCTCTTACCCCAATAAGAGAGTTTTGAGTAAGCATTACTAAAGCATAACCACCTTGAATTTGAAAAATTGCATCAATCACTTTATCGATAGTTTTTGATCTCTTAGATTTTGCAATCAACTGTACGATAGTTTCTGTATCTGAAGTGGTATAAAAAATAGCTCCCTCCTCAACTAGTTTTTTTCTCAAAGAAATTGAATTGGTTAAATTTCCATTGTGTGAAACCCCAATTCCCCCCGCATTAGTATCAGCAAAAAAGGGTTGGATATTTCGTAAAGTATTATTGCCAGTTGTACTATATCGATTGTGACCTATGGCGTAATCACCTTTTAAATTATTTAAGACTTTTTCTTTGTTAAAGCTGTCTCCAACTAAACCAAACCGCTTTTCAGAGTAATATTTGTCACCATCAAAACTAACAATTCCACAACCTTCTTGTCCTCGATGTTGTAAAGCATGTAAACCAAGTGCAGTTAAAGCGGACGCATCTTTTGCATTACTAATACCAAATACCCCACATTCTTCTTTTAATTTTGGATTAAAGTTTTTTAATTTTTTCTCTAGATTCTTGATATGTTTTTTCATTAGGAAATTCTTTTATAAGATAGTTACTACCTTTTTCTAAATATGGAAAGGTGTATGATTTTTCCAAATTTATTGGCCATTTATCGTGATTATAAACGATATGAATACCTGAAAAAATACAAACAGAAATTATATAAGCTTTTATAAAGCCAAAAAAGAATCCAAATGTTGTATCCAATCCACCTATCCCAGTGTATCTAACAGCCTTACTAATACCTTTATTAACTAACAATACCAAAAATACAACTACAATAAAAATTGCTATACCAAGACTAACGTCCAATACATACTCATTATCAATAATATCTTTTACATATGGTTTGACTCTAGGAAATAGAATTAGAGTTATCACATAAGCTAAAAGCCACCTTGCCATGGAAAGGACACTTAATATAAAACCTTTTTTATAACAGCTAATTAATGACCAAATAGTGATGACCAAATAAATCAAATCTAAAATGGAAGTTGCTTTGTAAAAATCTGCCAAAGCTTCTAACATTAAGCTGATTTACCAAAGGGTTTGATAATTAATATCAATGCTGGTAGTAAAGTTAATACAGAGATCATAGCTAATAACATAGCTAAACCAGTGAACATACCAAAGTAAATTGTGGGAATAAATTTAGATAAAACTAAAATTGAAAATCCAAAAACAATTGTGATTGAAGTATTTAAAATTGCAATTCCTACTGTTGAATGACATAATTGTAATGTTTTATTATAATCTTTTATCTTGTTGAACTCCTCTTTGAAACGATAAATATAATGAATACTATTGTCTACTGCTATACCAATAGTAATTGCAGCAATAGTAATAGTCATCATATCTAAAGGAATTTCTAGCAAGCCTATAATTCCAAGTATGAAAAATGCAGCAATGAAATTTGGAACAACTCCTATTAAAGATAATTTAATATTTTTAAATAAAATTAAAAACATTATAAAAATCCCAATCATTACTAATCCTAAAGTAAGTATTTGTGATTTAAATAAGCTCTGTAATAAATTATTAAATAAAATTAGTACTCCTGCAAGCTGATATTCACTTTCTTTTAGGCCAATCTTATTTTTAAGATCAAAATTTATTTTATTAATTAGGTCGTTTCTTCTTAAATTTTCTTGAGAGTCAATTATTCTTAGGCTAATTCTTGCCTCATCGTTTTCTACTGAAAGGTACGGATCAATAATTTCTGTTTTAATACTTTTAGGTATTTTAGAATAAAGAACGCCCATTTCTAAAGTACCAAGAGGTTTATTGTTATTTAATTGTGTTGCCACATCAATAATAGATGAAAAAGATAAAACTTTTCCAATTTCAGGAAGACTATCTAAGTAATTATGAACAGATGTAATTTTATCAATCTTATCCTTAGTAAACCAATATTTATCGTCATTCTTATCGTTCTCATCCCCCCAGTCTTCAAACTCATCATCTTCAGTTGATTTTGCTTCTTTTTCTTTCTTAGGAAATTTAATAATAATTTCTAATGGTGTTGTTCCTCCAAGTTCTTCATCTATAAGTTTCATACCCTTATAAATTTCAGTATTTTTATTAAAATAATTAATAAAGCTATTTTCAACCTCTAGTTTGCTAATACCAACAATACTTAAAATAATTATAATTCCTGTTACTAAAAAAATTAAATTTTTTTTATTTACAGAAAGTGATCCTAAAAAAAAAGTGAATTTAGAATGTTGTTCTTTTTTAATTGAGATATTATCAGAAGGAGCAAAACTTAAAAAAGTTGGTAGTAAAGTGAAGGTAATTATAAATGAAGTAATTAGACCAAAAGTCATCATCCATCCAAAGTCAACAATAGGTTTGATTTCACTAAAAATTAAAGACAAAAATGCAAAAATAGTAGTCAAAACAGTGTAAAAAATTGGTAAAAACATTTTTTTGGTGGTTAATGAAATAATTTCAAAAGTATTTTTAGAGGGGGAATTTTTTTTAAACTGTAAAAATCTCGTACTCATATGAATATTCATTGCCATTGTTAAAATCAACATCAAAGCAATAAAGTTTGATGAAATAACAGTGACTTTCCATCCTAGTAGTCCAAGTAATCCAGTCATTACAACAACTGAAACTACACAACTGCTAATTGGAACTATAATCCAGATAAGTTTCCTAAATACAAGCCACAGGGTAGCAATAATAAATAATAAAACACCTATACCAAAAACCACAATGTCACTCTTAATAAAAGTCATCATGTCATCAGCAATCATTGGAATGCCGCCTAAATAAATCTTACCTACATCCCCATAGCTCTGGATGACTTGTCTGATTTCTAGAATATTTTGATGATTTTGTTTTTTTATTCGATCTTTATAATTTTCAATTTCATCTTTTGATTTATTGCCAATGTTTTCAAGTTTTTGAGATTGTTTTATATAAACAATTATGCCACTAGTTTTACCATCTTCGCTAATGACAAAGTTTCTAAATACAGGACTATTAAGAATTTCCTTAAATCCTTTATCTTTGTCAACATCGTCGTCTTTTAAAGTTTTAAAACTTTCTAATCTTTCTTGGAGTGGGGCGTCTGAATTACTTAACAATGGTACATCTAGAAGAGTTACAACACTATGAACCCAATTCAAACTTTGAATTTTATATTTTAAACTTAGTAAATTATTAATTGATGTGTCAGTTACCATTCCTTCATTAGGCGTGTAAGTAAGAATTAAAAACTCTCTAGATCCGTATCTTTCTGAAACTTCTTTTAGATAGGCTAAATCTGGATCACCATCGATCAACAAAGTCTCTGAAGATGCATCTAGTCTAAAATCTTTTGTATAATAACCAAAACTTAAGATGGTGATTATTAGGAATACAAGTATAGCTTTAGGATTCTTTAGAACAATGTTTTGATACATATGAGCCAACATTAGCTCTTTTATATTGGAAATTAATTAGTTTGAGTATCTTTAAATTTTGTAAATCTTTCCTCAAATTCAAGAGTTACGTTACCTATTGGACCATGTCTTTGTTTCCCAATAATAATTTGAGCAAGGTGTGCCACTTCATTCATTTTTGCTTGCCATTCAGCATGTTCAACTGTCGCTTCTCTTGGTTCTTTCCTTTGTAAATAATATCCTTCTCTATAAACAAACATAACAACATCAGCATCCTGCTCAATTGAACCAGATTCTCTCAAATCGGCTAGTTGCGGTTTGTGATCATCTCTTTGCTCAACTTGTCTGGACAATTGAGAAAGAGCTACAACTGGAAGAGCAAGTTCTTTAGCAATTGCTTTTAAGCCCTGAGTAATTTGAGATATTTCTTGAACTCTACCATCTTTGTTGAATGTAGTACCTTTCATTAGCTGAATGTAATCAACCACAATCATATCAAGACCAAATAATCTTTTTATACGTCTAGCTCTATTACTTAAAGCAGCAATACTTATTGCCGGTGTTTCATCAATGTAAAGTGGAAGTTCAGAAATATTTTTTGAAGTTTCTAAAAATTTATCAAATTGATCATCAGAAATTCTTCCTCTTCTAATATCATTTGAACTAATTCTTGCTTGTTCTGAAATTATTCTGGTTGAAAGTTGTTCAGACGACATCTCTAGAGAAAAGAATGCAATAGAGGATTTTTTTCCGCTATCTTGCAATTTTTGTGCTGCATTAAATGCAATATTCGTTGCAAGTGATGTTTTACCCATTGAAGGTCTTCCAGCTATAATTATTAAATCAGATTGATGTAATCCCCCCAGTTTATCATCTAAATCTCTAAGCCCAGTTGGTACACCAACAATTCCTTCTTCATTTTTAAAAGCAGCAGATGCCATCTCAATAGTCTGTTTCATTGCTTCATCAAATTTTACTAATGAAGAGTTAAAAGAACCTTTTTCTGCCAAATCAAATAATAATCTTTCTGAATTTTCTATAATGTTTTGTCCATTAGTATCAAGATCATTTAATTTTGCACTGTCTATAGTTTGCTCAGAGATTTTTATTAACTCTCTTCGAACAAACATATCGTAAATAATTTTAGAATACTCCACAGCTTGTCTAAGAGATGTAGAAAATTTAGTAATCTTAACCAAGTACTCTGGAACATTTAAATCATCTTTTTCATCCTCAAAATAATTTTTCAATGTGATTGGATTTGCTAACATTCCTTTGTAAATTAGACTTTCAATTGCTTCAAATATCTTTTGGTGCATAGGATCATAAAAATTAATACTAGAAATTATTGTATTTATTTCATCAAATATATCATTGCTAACAAGAATAGATCCTATTACAGATTGTTCAGCTTCGATATTATTTGGTAGTTCTTTAAATTGATTTTTAACTAGGCTTAAATTATTTTCCATATTTGTAATTTATACGAAAAAATTATTTATGAAATTCTTAATTATTGCTGGGGAAAAGAATGTATAATTATTGAATTGTTTCTGCAGAAGAAACATTTATAGAAATTTCTGCATCAACTTCTGAGTGTAGAAAAATTTTTACTTTAAACTTTCCTAAAGTTTTGATCTCTTCAACAGGTTGTACCATTGAAGGCTTGATTTCTATTTTATTTTCGTCCTGTATAAGTTTAGCAATTTCAGTTGGTTTTACTGAACCATATAATTCTTTATTTTCTGTACTTAATTTTCTAACAGAATATTCTTTTCCATTAATTTGTTCAGCTATTTTAGAAGCTTCTTTTTTCTTTTCGTTATCTTTTTTGGATAAGTCAGTTTTGATTTTTTCAACTTCTTTGATATTTTCTTTTGAAGCGTAAAGTGCCTTTTTATTAGCTATAAGATAATTTCTAGCAAAACCTCTCTTTACATCTATTACTTCACCAATGGATCCAATTCTTTTAACATTTTCTAACAATATTACTTTCATTTATATTAATGCTAAATTTCTAGCTCTTTTAATTGATAAAGATAGTTCTCTTTGTTTCTTTTGAGAAACATTAGTTATTCTTGAAGGTAAGATTTTTCCATTTTCTGACATATATTTTCTTAATAATTTAATATTTTTATAGTCAACCTGTGGAGCACCTTTTGCTGAAAGTGGACAACTTTTTTTAAATTTATATTTATTTGGTTGAAAAATACTTAATTTTGCAAAATTACTTTGTTTTCCTTTTTTATTTCCACTTTGTCTTTTAGGCATTAGCTTTTAACACTCTCTCTTTTTTCACTGTCATCTTTCTTGCCAAAGTAAACTGTATCTAAATCAAATTTTTTTACTCTTACAGTTAAATATCTTAACAGTTTTTTATCTATGGACTCATTCTTTTCTAAATCATCAATAACTTTTCCGTTACCTTTAATTTTGAAATGAATATAGCTGCCTTTTCTATTTTTTTTTATTAAATATGACAAGTTTAACAAACCCCAGTTTTCAGTCTTTACTACTTCTCCATCATTTTTTTCAATAATTTTAGAATATTTTTCAGTTAATTGCTTTAATTCACTTGGTGAAGTATC
>CACKYY010000020.1 GCA_902604525.1 uncultured Pelagibacteraceae bacterium
TACTTGTAATTGTGTTGTTCCTGGTTTTATTGAAGATTTTAGTTCTAAAGAAAAAAAACTTAAAGGACACTGGTTGCGTCATCCACAAACTCCAAATTTAGTACTGAAGAGATTTGGAAATCCTGAAGAAGTAGCTGAAGTAATTGTTAATCTTTGTAAAAAGGAAGCTAGTTATATTAATGGACAGACACTTCATGTTAATGGGGGTAGTTATACCCCATGATAATTGCAGAAGAATTTTCTAGTTGGAGTAAAAACTTAAAAGTTAAAGATATCCCAGAAAAAACCCAGGTTACATTGAGGTTCTTATTGAAGGATATCTGTGGAATTATTTTATCAGCAAGAAACGAGGATTATGTAAAAAGTTTAGTTAAAACTTATAAAGGATCAGGAAGCTTAATATCTTTGGGTCACAGTGAAAGATTTGATTTATTTTCATCAGCCATAATAGCTGGTACTGCAGCACATGGTGAGGATTTTGACGATACTTTTGAAGGAAATCCAATGCATGTTGGGGCTACAATGATCCCTGCAATGCTCTCTGCAGCTCAGAAATTTAATCTTGATGGTGATCAAATTTTAAAGGGACTAGCTGTTGGATCAGAATTAATTTGTAGATTGGCTTTAGTAGCACCAACCGCAATGCATAAACAATCTTTTCACCCAACTGCTGTTTGTGGAACATTTGGTGTCGCTGCTGGTTTATCATCAATATTAGACCTTTCAGAAAAGCAAATGGTATCAGCTTTGGGTATAGCAGGTAGCTTTACCTCTGGTATTATTGAATATCTTGCTGAAGGATCATGGACTAAAAGAGTTCATCCAGGTTGGTCAGCAAACTCCGGAATGAATGCTACACTGATTGCAAAATCTGGTTTTTATGGACCACGGACTGTATTTGAGGGTAAGCATGGTTTCTTTGAGGCTTTTGCATTAAAAGAGATTGAGAGAGATTATTCTCATTTAACCGATGGATTAGGTAAAAAATGGGAAAATCAAAATTTAGCTTTTAAACCTTTTGCCTGTGGAACCATGGCACAACCTTTCGTCGATTGTGCTATTAAAATTAGAAAAAAAATCAAAAATTTAGATGAAATTTCCTCTATTACTGCAAAAGTTGGTGAGGGTACTGTCCACAGATTATGGGAACCTTTGAAAGAAAAAAGGCAACCATCAACACCTTACTCAGCCAAATTTTCAGTCCCATATTGTGTAGCTGTAGGATTTATCAGAGGAGATGCTGGTTTAAACGAATTTAATGAAAAAAGTATAAATGACAAAGAAATTTTAAGCCTAGCAAGTAAGGTAAATTACGAAATAGATCCAAGTAATGAATATCCAAAAAATTACACTGGAACACTGATTTGTAAAACTTCTGAAAATGAATTTAATGAACATCAGCCTTGCTTCAGAGGAGGTATTAGAGAACCACTGACTAAAGATGATATTGATAAAAAATATAATGCAAATTTAAATTATTCCAAAATTTCAGAGGAAAATAAAAAAAATTTAAATAATTTTATTGAAACTCTTTTTGATAAACCTGATTTTTCCAAAATAGCTTTTTAATCTTACATGGAAACTGATTTTGATATAGGTGCGCTATTTGCTAGTCTAGGAGTAATTGAGCTTACAATATTAATATTAACTGCTTTTTTTGCATCTGTCGTTTCAGGAATATCTGGATACGGGGGAGGTATGACTCTTGGTTTATTAGTATCACCTTTTATACCTGTAAAATTATTAGTACCTTTAATGTCAGTTTTTGTTTTGTTTTCAAATGTATCGAGAATGTATTATTACAGAAAAAATATATTTTGGAAAAAAGGTATTTACTTTGCGATAATTTCTACCCCATTCTTGATTGTAGGTACAAATTTCTATGCATCAGTGTCTGAAAAAACTTTATATTTCTGTTTGGGGTTTGGGTTAGCTTTCATTGTAATTCTAAGAAGAGTATTTAAGAAAATTAATCTTACTATTGGTTGGGTAGGATTAGGAGTAATGGCTGTATTTTATGGAACAATAAGTGGTGTAATACTAGGGCCAGGTTCTGTTTTACTAACAGCCCTAGCTGCAAATGGATTAGTAGGACCTCAAATTATAGGAACCGACTCCTTTATAACACTTATAAATGTAATCATACGCCTCATATCGTATTGGAATTTGGGATTACTGAACCTTGATGCGCTATACGTAGGTTCAATGATTGGTATAGTTGCTATATTTGGATCTTATACAGCAAAGAAAATAGCAGATAAGTTAGGTGTTAAAATGCACACAATTATTATTGAGGTCTGTGTAGTTATAGGTGGTAGTGCAATGATTTATAAAGCCTTAACGTTCTAAAAATTCCGATAAACTTTATAAATAATATGTTCAGGATTTTTTAGGTTAAAACTATTAGCTGAAATCCAAGGGTATCGACATCCCCATTTATTAATTGTGGGTATCAGTGAGTGCTCCCAATTTAAATATCTTCTTGAATGATTTTTATTTCCTAGGTGCCTTCTAGGAAAAAAATGAGTGGGGTCAATTTTATTTGGTTGATACTTTTTATTAATGGATCTGGGTTTTTTAACCTGCCAAATTGCATTATAGCCCATACGTCTTAACCAAATTACTGAAAATAATGATGAGGAAGGAATAAAAGAATATACAAAGATTTTTGACAAAGTGGATGCAATAAATTTATCTGTGTTCTGAATCAAAGTTGTTGCATTCAAGTTCCTCCATCCCTTAATATTTTGATAATTCTTTATTTCAGAATTTATTTGAAAAAAATAATTATTTAGATCGTGATTGATTTTAATAGTCGTTGGTATTTTAAATTTTTTTGAAATTTCTTTAGATAATTTTAAGTCTTTATCTAAATTAATTTTTGTTTTTTTAAGATGAGATTTATTATTATAAACTCTTTTATTTCCTGATAAAACCCAGTTTTGAGTACCACCATTTAAAACATATTTTTTATTTTTGAAATTAAAATCTTTTAAAGTTTGATAGGCTATTATACTTCGAGTCCGACCTGCACAATGCACTATATAAGTTTTTTTATTGTTTAAATTACTATTTAGAAAAATTGGTAATTCTCCTCCTGAGCAATGATGTGAAAAAGGGAGACTAAATTTTTCAAATTCAATCTTAGGGCGTGTGTCGATTTGAAAAAAGTTATTTGCTTTGTGAAACTTTTTCAATTCATTTGGATAAATATTTTTTATGTTTGATGACTTCTCTACCCATTCACCAAAAGCCTTGGAAAAAGTATATTCTCCTTTCCAAAATGGTAATTTATTTTTAATCCATGTCTTATAGTCTCCTTCAATTGTAAAATAATTTTTAAAGTTAAATTTATTAAGTATTTTAAAAACTTTTTTTTTATTAGTATCATTTTCAATTCCAATTAATAAAATTATAGTTTTATTGTTAGGGATTAAATCAATTATATTTTTATTGAACTTTGCAATATCACAATTAATCGAACCAAATGCAAAGCCTTGAACATATCTTTCTCTTTTTCTAATATCTATAAAAGCTATATTTTTATTTTTAGATCTCAGGATTTTAACTGCCTCAGAAATACTTATTTCATTCATATGTTGTATAATAAAAAAGTTTTGTTAAATTAAACATAGTTATTTATATTTTTTATAACCTTGTGCTATAATTTCAAAAAAATATGGAAATAAATATAAATTGTGATTTAGGTGAAAAATCGGTCCGTCATTCAAACAAAAACGACCCTGATTTACTAGCAATTGTTAATTCTGCTAGTGTTGCATGTGGTTATCATGCTGGTGATAACCAAACTATGAGTGAGGTTGTTCAAATATCAAAAAAAAATGGAGTAAGTATTGGAGCTCACCCTTCTTTTAAAGATTTAGAAAATTTTGGAAGAAAAAGAATGAATTTATCTAAAAACGAAATTGAAAAATTGATAATAGACCAGTATGAAATTTTACAAAAAATTGCTGAAAATCATGGGGAAAAAGTAACTCATATTAAGCCTCATGGTGCATTAAATAATATGGCTTGTGAAGACTTAGATTTATCAAAGATACTTGCAAAAACAATTTATGATATTGATAAAGATTTGATTTACTTAGTATTAACCGGCTCAAAAATGGAAATTGCTGCAAAAGAAATAGATATGAAGATAGCTTGTGAAATATTTGCTGATAGAACATACGATGATGAGGGTAACCTTGTTTCAAGAAAATTACCTCATGCTTTAATTACTAATCCATCTGAAGCTAAAAAACATGTTTTGAGTATGGTTCAAAATCAGTCAATCAATTGTCACAGTGGTAAACAAATTCCTTGCGAAATAGACTCTATCTGTGTACACGGTGATAACGATAGTTCTCTTTCAACTGCAATTGCAATTAAAGAACTTTTGTTAGAAAATAAATTTGAATTAAAACCTTTAACAAAAATGAAAAAATTTAGCTAATGATCAAAAATTTTATTATTATTTTATTATTCCTACTATTTACAACAAAATCTTTTTCAGCTGGATCAGATGATAACAGCTCTAAAGTCAAATCGAATTATGATCAGGCAGTAGTATTAATTAAGTCTGCAAAAAAATTAGAAAAAAAAGGTAAAACTGAAAAAGCTAATAAAAAATATGAAAAAGCACAAAAGCTGTTAATTAAATCCAACAACAAAAAACCTAACCAACCAGATACGCTTAACTACTTAGGTTTTACCACTAGAAAACTTGGCGATTTTGAAAATGGTGAAAAATATTACCTTTTAGGACTAGAAATAAATCCAAAACATGTTGGCATAAATGAATATTTAGGTGAGTTATATGTTGCCACTAATAGATTAGATTTAGCAAACGAGAGATTAAAAATTTTAGAAACTTGTAGTTGTGATGAATATAATGAGTTAAAAGCTGTCATAGATGGCACAAAAAAATCTAAGTATTATTAATTTTGATTGAACAGTTAATAATTTTAACACAAATTATTTTTATAGATATAATTTTAGCTGCAGATAATGCTATAATTATTGGACTTATAGCAGCAAATTTTGTTCCTAAAAATCGAAAAAAAATTATTTTGTGGGGTGTTGCAGGTGCTTTAGTTTTTAAAGTAATTTTTGCTGTCTTTGCTACATACTTATTTAAATTTTATTTCATTAAAATTTTAGGGGGCCTTTTATTAATATGGATAGTTAATGATCTGAGGAAAGATTTAGTCGAAATTAAAAAAGAAAAAAAATCTCCAACCAAAAAATCAAAAGAACCCTCTTTTATCAAAAGTGTATATAAGGTTTTATTTGCAGATATCACAATTAGTTTTGATAACGTCATTGGTGTGGTTGGTGCAGCAAAAGGTTATTTCGGTTTTATGATTTTTGGATTAGTCTTATCAGTCATTTTAACTGGCGCACTAGCAACTTATATGGCAAAATATATACAACAACATATCTGGATTGCTTACGTAGGTTTAGTATTCATTTTAATTGTTGGTCTTCAATTAATTATAGGTGGATTAGTCGATTTAGAAATACTAAATATTAACGAAGAATTTAAGAAATACTTTTAATTAGTAAGAGTGTTTTTTTAGTGGAAATTTCTTACTTTTCACTTCTCTAGCATAATTTAAAACAGCTTTAGAAATATCTTTTCTAATGTTTGTGTATTTTTTAACAAATCTTACATTAATAGGATTTAACCCAATAAGGTCATCCAAAACTAAAATTTGCCCATCACAATTATTTGATGCTCCTATACCAATTGTTGGGATTTTTATATTTTTTGTGATGGTTTTTGCTAGTGAGCTTTCTATACATTCTAGTACCATTGAAAAAACCCCAGCGGTTTCAAGTAATTTTGCTTCTTTTAAAATTTTTTCTCTTTCATAATTTTTTTTACCTTTAAACTTAAAATTCTTAGCTGACTGAGGAAGAAGTCCCAAATGACCCATAACAGGAATATTATTTTTTACTAATGTTTTAATAATTGCAGAAATTTTTTTTCCACCTTCTAATTTTACTGCATCACATTTAGTTTTTAATATTACTTTTTTTGCATTCTTAAGCGCCTCTTTGGAATTTCGATAAGTGTTATAAGGCATATCAACAACCATTAAACTTTTTTTAATACCCAATCTCACACTTTTTGAATGTTCAATCATCGTACTTAAAGAAACTTCTCTTGTAGATTTATAATTATATAAAACAGATCCAAGTGAATCACCCACAAGAACTATATCGCAATGCTTATCTAAAATTTCTGCTAAATTTTTAGAGTAAGCAGATAAGCTTACGATTTTAGTTTTATTTTTTTTTTTTATTATAGATAATATTTTTTTATTCATTGGCTTACCAAGAGCCAGAATTCTCCATAGAAACCCAAGGTTCTTTAGGCTCTAGGTTTCCTTCCTGGAGGATTTCAATAGAAATTTTATCGGGTGACCTGACGAATGCCATATGACCATCCCGTGGAGGTCTATTGATAGTGTAACCCATATCCATTAATCTTTTGCAGGTTTCATAAATGTTATCTACACGATAAGCAAGATGACCAAAATTTCTTGAACCTTCTCCAAGTTCGTCTCCATCCCAATTATAAGTTAATTCAATTTCTGCCTTATCATCATTTGGCGCAGCAAGAAAAATAAGTGTATATCTTCCCTTTTCATTTTCCATTCTTCTTGTTTCCTTAAGCCCAAGACCTTTACAGAAAAACTTTAAAGACTCGTCTACATTTTTAATTCTTATCATTGTGTGTAAATATTTCATAAAATGAGTTTATAATTCAAAAATACTCCAATTTAAATTTTATTAAATAACTTATTCGTTATAATTCCTAAAGTTAAACCTATCAAAATACCAAGATTGTTGAATATAAAATCCTCAATTTCCCTAAATCTGTTTAGATATGGTTGAATTATTTCAATAAAACCACTGTAGAAAGAGAAAAAGATTATCAGTAAAAAATAATTTGAAGGTTTCCTTAATCCGATACCAACTGTAAGTGCTGAGTATGCAATTAAATGATGAATTTTGTCACTTCCTGGAATATTAGGTTGTTCTTTTAATGGATATAAAGAAAGAAATGTAATTGTTAAGAAAATTAAAACAGTATAGATTTTCCAATTTTCATAAAAAAAAATGATAATTTTTCTTAACATTTACTCTAATTCAATAGTACTTGGAGGTTTTGAGGTAACGTCATAAACAACTCTATTTATACCTCTTATGCTATTAACTATTTTATTTGAAATAGTTTGCATGAAAGATTTTCTAAATTCAAAGAAATCGGCTGTCATTCCATCTTCTGAAGTAATTGCTCTTAAGAGACAGAGATATTCATAAGTACGGTTGTCTCCCATCACCCCTACAGTTTTGACAGGTAGCAGAGCAGCATAAGCTTGCCAAATTCTATGATAAAGACCATGATCTTTTAATGCTTGTATAAAATAATAATCAGCCTCTTTTAAAATTTTTATTTTCTCATTAGTGATATTTCCTGGCATTCTAATTGCTAGACCAGGGCCAGGAAAAGGGTGTCTCGATATAATCTCTTTACTTAATTTTAATTCTAAACCTAATTTTCTAACTTCATCTTTAAATAGAAACTTTAATGGCTCAACAAGTTTTAAGTTCATTTTTTTTGGTAAACCTCCAACATTATGATGAGATTTTATCTTTGAAGTTTGACTACCGGTGACAGATTTACTTTCAATCAAATCAGGATAAAGTGTCCCTTGAGCCAAAAATTTAACATTTTTGATTTTTTTGGCATATCGCTCAAAAATTTTTATAAATAAATTTCCAATTATTTTTCTTTTTTTTTCTGGATCAGAAACATTTTTTAATTTTCCTAAAAATTCCTTTTCTGCATTTACGTAGATGAGGTTCATTTTTAATTTCTTCTTAAAAGTTTGAACTACTTGAGTTTCTTCATTTTTTCTTAAAAGTCCTGTGTTAACAAAAATACAATATAATTTTTTACCGATTGCTTTATTTAATAGTTGAGCAACGACACTACTATCTACTCCTCCAGATAAGGCACAGATAACTTTATTGCTACCAATTTGATCTCTAACTTCATTGATTAATTTTATTTTTTGATCTTTCGAGGACCAGTTTTTTTTAATTTTACAGATTAAAAATACAAAATTACTGATCAATTTTTTTCCATTTTCAGTATGGGTAACTTCTGGATGAAATTGTACGCCATAAAATTTTTTTAGTTTATTTTCAACTATGGCATATTTAGAATTTGTACTAGAAGCTATAACGTTAAAATTTTTAGGTAGTTTGGACACCTGATCTGCATGGCTCATCCAAACTTCTTTAGTTTTTTTGGTTCCATAGAAGTTCTTAGTTAATAGGCTATCTCTTTTTTTAAAAATGTTAGCCAATCCAAATTCACGATGTTTTGATTGCTTTATTCTACCCCCGTTTAACTTTGATAAAATTTGGTGACCAAAACAAATTCCTAAAATTGGTATACTCAATTCTAATATTTTTTTATCAAATGAATATTTATCGATTTGGTAAACATTTAAAGGACCGCCAGATAAGATAATTCCTCTTACACTCTGGTTAATATCAATAGTTCTAATTTTTTTATGACTTACAATTTCAGAAAAAACACCTAATTCTCTAATTCTTCTTGCGATTAATTGTGTGAATTGTGAACCAAAATCTATGATTACAACTTTATTCAGATTTTGATCAAGACTCATTTTTTGGGTCTATATTTTTTAATGACTCTTTAATTTCCTGATTTTCATTACATAAATTTTTACAAACTTTTGAAAATGTATCATACAGATTTTTAACTTTGTCATAATTTGATTTTTCAATCGCTATTTTCATCATCATTAATATAGCTTCTTCGTTATCTGGTTCTATTAAGAGGGCAGTTTCTAAATTAAACTCCTCTTTTCTCTGATTTTCTTCATGATTATAAATTTTAGCAAGGTATAAATATGAATCAGCATCTTTTGGATTAAAAACTATGTTTCTTTCAAATAAGAAACGTGCATCTTCAAACTTTTCTTTTTCATACAATTTTAAAGCTTTGTTGAAAAAATTTTCTTTACTAAATGTTTGAGTGTTAAATGAAAAAAATAAAATAATTATAAATATTAATTTAAATATTTTGCTCATTAGTATTTACTGTCGCTTTTTATTACATCAACATTGTGAACCATACTCTCATAAAAGCCAGCTTTGGTAATTTTAACAAAGTGAGGCTTGTTTCTCAGTCCAACAATATTTTTTGAACCTAAATATCCCATAGAAGATTTTAAGCCTCCAACTAGTTTATAAATAATACTTCCAACGTCTCCTTTGTACTTTACAAAACCTTCAACACCCTCTGGTACATATTTAGACATATCTTTTTGTTTATTTTGAAAATATCTATCTGCTGAACCTTTGTTCATGGCACCTACAGAACCCATTCCACGAAAACTTTTAAATATCTTGCCATTTTTTTTTATTAGTTTCCCAGGGGTTTCGTCTGTTCCAGCAAATAATGATCCTATCATTACGGCATCTGCACCAGCTGCAAAAGCTTTTGCTAAATCACCTGAATATTTTATTCCCCCATCAGAAATTATTTTAATTTTTTTGTTTTTAATTCCGTTTCTCACAGACAAAATTGCACTAAGCTGTGGAACCCCAATACCTGCAACCAATCTGGTAGTACAAATAGAACCAGGACCAATTCCAACTTTAATTATATCAACTCCTAATTTTATCAAAAATTTTGCAGCCTCTGGAGTTGCAATATTTCCTGCACATAATGCGATTTTATTATTTTTGATTTTTTTTATATATTTAATTATATCTCCAACTTTTCTTGTATGTCCATGTGCTGTATCCACTACAACTAAGTCGACCCCTTCTTTAATAATTGCTTTTGCTCTAATAAATTCTTTCTCTGACGCTCCTACAGCTGCTCCAACTTTTAAAGAGTGCTTTTTTACTTTTTTAATTTCTGAAATTTGTGTTTTGATATCTAAATTTCTATGTATAACACCTATTCCACCCCCTTTTGCAATAGCAACAGCCATTTTACTTTCTGTGACAGTGTCCATTGCAGAGGACAAAAGAGGGATTTTAAGCTTTAGATTACTGGTTAATGAAACAGCAGTATCAGTCTCGGAAGGTAGTATTTCTGAGTAATTCGGCGCTAATGTTACGTCGTCAAAGGTAAGGGCTTCTTTTATAGGAACCATAATCTTTTATATACGATTCCTTTTAAATTTAAAGTCCCTATCTAATTTTTCTACAAATTATAAAACTCTCTTTTGAATCTTTACGACTTGATTTAGGTTTAAAAACCTTAACTTCTTTAAAAAACTTTTTACCTTCTGCGACTATTTCATTAAATGTCCCTCCCATGAAAATTTTAGATATGAAGTAACCATTTTCTTTAATCATTTCTTTAGCAAATAGCATCGCCTCTTTGCACAACTCACCAGTTTGAATGGAGTCAATATTCTTTATTCCTGTAGTATTTACAGCCATATCTGACAAAACTATGTCTACTTTTGTATTTAAACTATTCTTGATTTCGTCCTGTATTTTATCTTCTGTAAAATCACCCTGTATTTGAACACTGTTTCCTATTGGTTCCATTTTTTTAAGATCTATTGAAATGAGCTTTCCATTTTTAATAACTCTTGATGAATATTGTGACCAGCTACCGGGAGCTGCTCCTATATCAATTACTGATAATCCTACTTTAAATATTTTAAATTTTTCATCTATTTCAATCAATTTATAGGCTGATCTTGCCCTGTATCCATCGACTTTAGATTGTCTTACATAGATATCTCTTCTTTGCTTATTAACCCAGTTCTTAGAAATTTTGTTTTTTTTCAATTAATTTATAAATCTTAAACTTTTGTTTAAAATTTTACCTTGGAGTGTTTTGATATCTATTTCGATTTCTTTATTTAATCTCATATCTTTATTATCCTTCCAGATTCCTGCAGCAAGATGCATAATGCCTATCTTATAATTCGGCAAATATGGTTCTACAAAAGTATTATTAACTTCATCAAATTTTGGCAAAAGATTACTAGTTATCCAATTACAATTTAAAGGTAAAAATTCTGTTTCAACATTATCAATATAGACAGACATATTCATAGCAAGTTGTTCAGATCCAAATATATCTCCTCCTTTAAGAGTTTGTTTTAAATTCTCTTGCCATTTTTCCCAAGTGGTAGATTTCTTTTCTAATGAGAAAACTCCAATATTAATATGTGGAGCGAATGCTAATTTTCTTGCTTTTTCATAACTAATTTTTGATTTAATAGCATGTTTAAAGTTTTGTGACTTTATAATAGCAAGTTTACCAAAAACCCAATCAACCCGTGAAGTAATTTTGTAACCAGGACCTATAGTTTGCGTAATTCCTAATTTCTGATTTTCACATGCTTTAAAGTATAATTCTATAGTTTGCCAATCATTCACCCATGCATCACAATCGATCCAAAGATACTTTTCATAATTAGGGAAATATTTTGGAAGGAAGGCTCTTGAAACTTGGCTCTTTAACCATTCACGGCCTTTAATTTTATTATCTGGAACTTCTATATCCCATTCTGCAGATTTAATTTCATCCACTTTTGTCGACAATTCATATTTTTGCTCGTTAGAAAGACCAGCATCTAAAATACATAGTGCAATGTCTCTACTTTTTTCAAACCTTTTAATAGAATTAATTAATTCACTTAATAAAGGAAAATAGTTGGCATCAGCTAGTGAAACAATTACATTTTTTTTCATTACAAAACATCTTCAAGATCATCGTCCTCATCTCTAAAATTTTGGTCCTCATTTTGTTTTTTTAACTTTTGAAAATGGAAAAAACTTATAGGAAGCATTGCTAAATAAACAATTGCACTTATAGCTATTAAATTAAACGGGTAGATTAAAAGTAGGCCAAAAAATAAAACTATACCAAATAAAAGGAAAATTGTTGTTTTTCTTTGAATAACGATTTTCTTAAAAGAATAACTTGGGAACTTACTTATTAACAGAAATGAAGTTGCAATAAAAAAAATTGGCACAACTATATCATAATTAATTGGGATGAATTTAAAATTGGTCATACTGAATATTAATGGTGTCAAAACCAAAATTCCACCTGCTGGGGATGGCACGCCTTCAAAGAAGTTATCTCTCCATGAAGGTTCTTGACCAGAATTAACATTAAACCGTGCTAATCTTAAAGCAACGCAAATTACGTAAATAAGACAAACTAACCATCCAAATCTTCCTAAGGTATTTAAGCTCCAAAAATACATAATAAACGCTGGAGCAACTCCAAAACTAATCATGTCAGTTAATGAGTCTAGCTCTTTTCCAACTTTTGAAGTTCCTTTAATTAATCTAGCAATTCTTCCATCTAAGCCGTCTATTACTGCAGCTAAAATTATTGCAATAATTGCAAATTCAAATCTTCCATCTAAAGCAAACCTAATTGAGGTTAATCCAATACAAACTCCGATTAGCGTGAGCATGTTAGGCAAAATTACTCTTGCATTTTTTTTGTCTGCAACAACTTTAAAATTATTTTTTGGTTTTAGCATAATTATTTTTTAGCCAATAAAGTCTCACCAGAAATTGCAGTTTGACCAACTTTTACAAGTGGCTCATAATTTTCATAATAAACATCTGCTCGACTTCCAAATCGTATCATTCCAATTCTATCTCCTTGGTTTAGTATTTGGTTTTTATCTGTTTCACAAACAATTCTTCTTGCTACTAAACCTGCAATTTGTACAACTATAATATCATTACCGTGCTTGTCTTTTATTTTGTAATAGTTTCTCTCATTTTCTTCACTAGCTTTATCTAATGAAGCATTAAAAAATTTTCCTGGTTTGTATAAGATATCCTCAACATTTCCAGAACATGGAGTTCTATTAACATGACAATCAAATACATTCATAAAAATACTAATTTTTTTAAATTTTTTATTTTCAAGACCAACTTCTTTTGGTCCATCTACTTCTTCAACTTTTATAATTTCCCCATCAGCAGGACTCACAAGATAATTATCGTCACCTATGATAACTCTATCAGGGTCTCTAAAAAAATAATAAACCCATATCGTTAACAATAAACCAATTAAACCTAAAAAATTGTTAATGATTAATAAAATAATAGTTATGAAGGCAGCAATTACTAAAAACTTGTAACCCTCTGTGTGAATTTTTGGAAATATCTTGCTAAACATAATTCTACTAATTGCTAATTTTGGATTAATATGTATATAAACCATTCAAATTCAATTAATAACGAAAAAATTTTTAATGAGTAAAATCAAGGTAAATAACCCCGTAGTGGAGCTAGATGGAGACGAAATGACTCGAATTATTTGGGAGTTTATTAAGAACAAACTCATTTTACCTTATATTGATTTGGGTATTGAATACTACGATTTAGGAATGAAAAGTAGGGATAATACTAACGATCAAATCACTATAGACTCTGCCAATGCTATTAAAAAAATTGGTGTTGGAATTAAATGTGCAACCATAACACCTGATGAAGCAAGAGTAGAAGAATTTGACCTAAAAAAAATGTGGCGTTCTCCTAATGGAACTATAAGAAATATTATTGGTGGTACAGTGTTTAGAGAGCCAATCATCTGTAAAAATATTCCAAAGCTTGTTCCTTCTTGGACAGATCCAGTAATTATAGGAAGGCATGCTTTTGGGGATCAGTACAGAGCAACAGATTTTAAAGTTCCTGGTAAAGGAAAAATGGAAGTTAAGTGGACATCAGAAGATGGAAAAGACGAAATAAAGTATGAGGTATTTAATTTCACTGGTCCAGGGGTAGCACTTTCAATGTATAATTTAGATAAATCTATTCAGGACTTTGCAAGATCTTGTTTTAGTTATGGGCTTATTAAAAAATGGCCGGTTTATATGTCTACCAAAAATACAATTTTAAAACAATATGATGGCAGATTTAAAGATATTTTCCAAGAAATATTTGAAAATGAATATAAAGAAGAATTCGAAAATAATAATTTAACTTATGAACATAGATTAATCGATGACATGGTTGCATGCGCGATGAAATGGAGTGGTAAATATATTTGGGCTTGTAAAAATTATGATGGTGATGTGCAGTCAGATACTATGGCACAAGGTTATGGTTCGTTAGGATTGATGACTAGTACTCTCTTAACACCAGATGGAAAAGTTATGGAAGCAGAAGCTGCTCATGGAACAGTTACCAGACATTATAGAATGCATCAACAAGGTAAAGAAACTTCAACAAATCCTATCGCATCTATCTTCGCTTGGACTAGAGGGCTAGCTCACCGAGGAAAACTTGATGGTAACGATGAATTAATTAAATTTGCACAAACAATTGAAAAAGTTTGTATTGAATGTGTTGAAAATGGAGCAATGACAAAAGATTTAGCAATACTAATTGGCCCATCAAGTAAATACTTAACAACTAATCAATTTTTAGATGAAATTGATGGCAATCTTAAAGCAAAATTAAATTAAAGCCTTAAGTTTTTCAAAAGCTTCCTCAATTTTTGACTGATCTTGGCCACCAGCTTGAGCAAAATCTTTTCTTCCTCCACCACCCTGACCACCAATAATCTCGGATCCAATTTTAACAAATTTAACAGCATCATATTTACTAGTTAAGCTTTCTGTAATACCAACTGCTATTCCAACTTTTTCATCTTTGCTTGCAAAGACTACTACAATACCTTCAGATAAATCTTTTTTACCTTGATCAACTAATTTTCTTAACTCTTTAGGAGGAAGATCATCAACTTTTTGAAGTCTTAATTTAATTCCGTTAAAGTCTTGGTCTTTAATAATATTTTTAGACTTATCATTTAAAATTGAATTTACAGAAAGTGTTTCTAATTGTTTTGTTAAGTTCTTAATGAGGTCCTTTTGATCTGATTGATCTATGCTAAGTTTCCCTCCAAGCTTGGTGATTTGGTCGCTTAAATCTTTAATGGTTTCATTATCTTTTTCAGAAGATAAAGCTGAAAGTTTTTCTTTATTTTTCAAATAATCTTCCAATTGTTTATCTCTTAAAGCCTCTATTCTTCTTACTCCTGCAGCTATTGAAGATTGGCTGACTATTTTGAATTTTCCAATATCTCCAGTATTTTTAACATGTGTTCCACCGCATAATTCTGTGGAAAAATACTTTCCATCCTCATCTCCCATAGAAAGCACTCGCACTTCATCTCCATATTTTTCACCAAATAAAGCTAAAGCTCCGTTTTCTACAGCTTCATCTGGTGTCATTAACCTAGTTTTTACATCTGACTTTTTGGAAACCATATTATTTACAAATTTCTCTATCTTATCAATTTCATCATTTTGGATTGGCTTCATGTGACTAAAATCAAATCTCAATCTGCTAGGCTCTACAAGAGACCCTTTTTGGGTTACATGATCCCCTAATACTCTTCTTAAAGACTCATGTAAAAGGTGAGTTGCAGAGTGATATGCTCTAGTGTCATCTCTCCTTTCAACATTTATCTTCATTTCAACGCTATCATTAAGCTTTATAGAGCCACTAACCACTTTCCCATAATGTACAAATAGGTCTCCAAGTTTTTTCTGAACATCTGTCACCTCAAATTTAAATTCATTCGATACGATCTCACCTGTATCTCCTACTTGACCTCCAGACTCTCCATAAAATGGAGTTTGGTTTAATATAATCATTCCCTCATCATTTTCTTTTAATTGATCAACTTCTTTATTTTCCTTCAACAAAGACAAAACAACACCTTCAGCTTGATTTGTTTCGTAACCTAAAAATTCTGTAGGCTCTAACCTATCTTTAATCCCAAACCAAATATCTTCAACGGCAGCATCTCCTGAACCTTTCCAATTTTTTTTTGCAAGTTCTCTACTTTCTTTCATTAAAGATTTAAACTTATCTGTATCAATAGACATTGATTTGTTTCTTAAAATATCTTCAGTAAGATCTAATGGGAAACCATAAGTATCATACAATTTAAACGCTACCTCACCTGGTAAAACTTTATCAATTTTAGAAATTTCATCATTTAAAATTTTAATTCCTCTATCAAGTAGAACTAAAAATTTTTCCTCTTCCATTCTTAAAGTTTCTTTAATCAATGACTCCGCTCTCACTAATTCAGGATAATTTCCTGACATTTCATTTTTAAGAGTATCAAACAAATTATAAAAAACTGGTTCCTTGGATCCTAATAAGTGGGAGTGTCTCATTCCTCTTCTCATAATTCTTCTAAGTACATATCCTCTTCCTTCATTGGAAGGTAAAACACCTTCTGCAATTAAAAATGAGCTTGCTCTTAGATGATCAGCAATTACTCTGAAACTTGCAAGATTAGATTTATCTGATTTAACTTTTACAATTTCCGATGCTGAACTAATTATTTTTTTAAAATGATCTGTTTCATAGTTATCATGTGAACCTTGCAATAAAGCAGCTATTCTCTCCAATCCCATTCCAGTATCAACTGATGGTTTTGGTAAATTTATTCTTTTGTCTTTTGAAACTTGCTCATATTGCATAAAGACTAAATTCCAAATCTCAATAAATCTATCCCCATCTTCGTCTTTAGAACCAGGCAATCCCCCAGCTAAATGATCTCCATGATCAAAAAAGATTTCAGAACATGGTCCACAAGGTCCAGTCTCACCCATTGACCAAAAATTATCAGATGTATCTATTCTAATAATTCTGTTATCGCTAAAACCCGCTATTTTCTTCCAAAAATTGAAAGCTTCATCATCTTCGTGAAATACAGTTACATAAAGCCGGTCTTTATCAATGCCAAAATCTTTAGTGATCAAATCCCAAGCATAATGAATTGCTTGTTCTTTAAAATAATCTCCAAAAGAAAAGTTTCCTAGCATTTCAAAGAATGTGTGATGACGAGGTGTATAACCAACATTTTCAAGATCGTTGTGTTTTCCTCCTGCCCTGACACATTTTTGAGAAGTAGTCGCTCTTACATAATCTCTTTTTTCTAAGCCTGTGAATACATTTTTAAACTGAACCATGCCAGAGTTGGCAAACATCAATGTAGGGTCGTTATTGGGAACTAAATTGCTAGACTCAACAATCTTATGGTCATTTTTTTCAAAATACTTTAAAAAAGTATTCCTTATTTCATTAAGCGTTTTGTCTGCCATATTTTTAAAATACAGCTTTTTAATTCTATGTCTAGATATCGATAGGGAAAAAAGGCGCTTAAATTAAGCGCCTTTTATTAATAAAGATGACCTATTAATTCTTTTTAGATGGAGGAGTAGCTTCTGCTTTTTCAGCTTCTTCTTTTTCAGCTACTTTTTTTTCTTTCTCAATTTTGTCAGGATCAAGCGGATTTCCTTCTATTTTCTTTGAAATTACTCCTGCTTTCTCTCTGATAGCCATTTCAATTTCTGCAGCAACTTGAGGATTTTGAGCTAAATAAGTCTTAGCATTTTCTCTACCTTGACCAATT
>CACKYY010000021.1 GCA_902604525.1 uncultured Pelagibacteraceae bacterium
ATCTTTATCTTGCTTAACGGATTATTTTTAAATAAATTTGCTTCTTTGATATATCTTCTTACCATTTCAGTTGATTTGTGACCTGTCATTGCCATTATACTTCTTTCCTCTGCACCAGACTCTGCTGCCGATGTTGCAAAACCAGATCTTAAACTATGTCCTGAAAAGTTTTTGCTATCAATTCCTGCTAATTCCAAATATTGTTTTATTAATAACGCCACTGTTTGATCTGTTAATCTTTTTTCAGATAATTTTGAGCCTTTAATAAATCGTCTAAAAACTGGTCCATTGTCTATTTTTGATAATTTTAACCATTTTTGCATTGATAGCACAGGGCAATACTCTTGATTATCAAAGTAGGGAAGTCCTTTTAGAGAGCCTTCTCCATATTGGTCAGTTTTTGATTTTTTTAATGTTATTTTTAAACCTTCTGGTACGAACTCAAAATCATCATAATTTAATGATACTATCTCATTTCGTCTAAATCCCCCTGAAAAACCTATTAATATAATCGATCTGTCTCTAAATCTTTTAATTTCATTATTTTTTTCTTTATCTATTGCATTAATTAACTTTTTTAAATAATTGATTAATATAGGTTTTTTTGCTTTTTGAGAGCTTCCTTTTCTTCTTTTGATACCCATCAGATTTTCAATTATTGATGGATGTTTCGTATCAAGATAGTGACCTTTTAATTTATGTATAACTCCTATGGAAACAAGTCTTCTTTTTAAAGTACTAATTTTATTATCTTTTGTTGACAGATGGGTTAAGTACAAAGAAACTATTTTAGGTTCTGATGGTAACGACTTAAATCCATTTTTTGCACAGAATAATTCAAAGTCACTAAAATCTGATTTATAAGCCCTTATAGTATTGTTTGATTTAGAGTTTTTTAAATTTAATATTGTTTCATCTTTTAAAGATTTTATGTCAGTTATTATATTATTCATTCTTATTAGTATTGATAACCATTAATTATCGTTATTAATATATTAAGTGATTTTTAATGTCAATAGTTTAAAAAATAAATTATGGCTTCGATGAATGGAATAATAGAACCAAATTATTTTCTAATTACCGCTATAGCTTTTGCAATTTTAAGCATTATTCAATACAAAAAAACTGGAAAAACATTAGAGACAATATATTTATCGATACTATTTCTATTTTTTCTTATAAGCTATTTTATACTTATTTTTGGTGATTAAAATTATCCCCATTATTCACAGACCATTCTCAAAAAAAAAAAAACAACTAAAAAGTGATACAATTAGATATTACAGCTGATATATTGAAATTAATTAAGGGGCAACCCTTAACTGGCCAGCTGGAGAAAAACCGCAAGGAACAAATTCAGAGGGCAGAAAGTTTCGCGGGGGATCGCTGAACGCGCGAAGCGGGTGGCATGGCGATAGCGAGTCAACGACGTGCCTAAAACTACAGTTTTATGCACTGTAAAGTGCATAAAAACGTGGTTTTTTTCTTATCACAACTTACATACGGATGAATGGAACTAAATTTCAATTAAAGGTTTGGAATTACTTAAAAACTATACCTAAAGGAACAGTTAAAACATATAAGGAAGTTGCAATTGCTATAAAATGCCCTAAATCTGCTCGTGCAGTAGCCAATGCATGTGGAAAAAACCCTTATGCGCCAAAAATACCCTGTCACAGAGTAATTCGGTCGGATGGAGGCCTTGGTGGATACTCAGGAAGGGGTGGAATTAAGACAAAGTTGAGTTTATTAAGATCTGAAAAAGTCGATATTTAAAGGTTATTTAGAGTTATTTTAAAGTCAAAAATACATGTAAAATGGACGTTTTTTAATATTTAAGCGTATTTTACCATAAATACTGCTATACACCCTTCAGTTGTACTATATATCGAGAATTATCAAATTAAAGTACCTCTATGGCCGTTTAAAACATATATTCTGTAACTGCATTGCTCTACTTTTCAATGATAACAAGGCTCATTTTATAATCAAATTTCAAGGAATTTTTTATGAATTTTTGTTCCCCTACTTACTTACTCAAATAACTATTTTGAATATAAAGTTTAATTAATTACAAAACTATTGATATTAAACACTTTTAACTATTTTGTTTTATTTTTCTGTAAAGCTCTGAGCTTTTCTTTTATTCATTTTAAAAATAAAAGTAATTAATTGTTGATTTTCTTATTTAAATTTAAATATTTTATTTAATTTATATATATTTATTAAATAAATAATTCAACAATTACAATAATTTACAATTGTATATTAAGGTAAAACATTATATATTAGTAAATATTTTATTACTATTAATTAGAACGAGTAAGTAAATATTCTCTTCTGGAAATATATAAACCACTAAGAACAATAATAAATAAACCTAAATATGTCCAATTATCCGGCAATTCATGAAAGAAATAGTAACTAATAAGTATATTGGTAATTATCTCCGTGTAGCCTAAAGGAGCTAATTTCGATGCATCAGCATATTTGAGTGACAATATTAAGAAAAGATGCGCTACAGCAGCTATAAGGCCGATTAAAGCCATTAAAAACCATTCAGTTAAAGATGGTTTAACCCAAACAGAGGGTGCAAATAAGCTTGATATTGATAAACCTACTAAACTAGTAAATAACAAAGTTAAAAAAGAATTATCAGAAGTACTCAATTTCCTAGTTATAATAAAATAAAACCCATAACAAATTCCGCAAGAAACTGCGGCTAAAGTTGCTAAATTTACTTCAATAAAACCAGGTCTAATTACAATCAAAGCACCCAAGAAACCAACTAAAACAGCAGACCATCTTCTAATACCTACCCTCTCGTTTAGAAATATTGGAGAAAAAGCAGTACAAGTTATAGGTGCTACAAATGCTAAGGTTAAAGCTTTTGGAAGTGAAATAATGGAAATTGCATAAAAAAAACATAAAGTAGAAAAGGCTAAAACAAAACCTCTGATCAATTGTAATTTAGGGTTTTTACTCCAGACAAGAGTTCTTCTATAAAAAATTAACATTATAGATAATGTAAAAAATGCTGAAAAGAAATATCTAGCCCAAACAATTTGGAAAACATCCATCGAAACACTTAAATGTTTAGCAAAAGCATCCATAACTGGAACAATCATCCAAGCTGAAGCGTTAAGAATTATAGCCTTCATAAAAAAAGAATATAATTTAATAGAAGTATTTTAAAGCCAAGAATACAACAATTGGTAAAGTAATAAATGACATTATTGTTGAAACTACAATCATACTTGCAATGCTATCAACTATTTTTTTAGGTGAGTACATTGATCCAATTAAATAAGTTAAAACTGCACTTGGCATAGCACATTGTATTAAAAATACACCTGCTGCAAAACCAGATAAATTATATATTTTTATAATACCTAAACCAATTAATGGACCTATAAAAACTCTACATATTGAAGAAATAAAAGCAGATTTAAATGAAAAAACTTTTAATCTTGTAAGCGCTATTCCTAGAGACATCAATATTAAAAATATTGCTGTATAAGCAGTAATCATTGTTGTATTCACTAAAAACACTGGAGTTTCAATTTCATAATATATAAATATGATTGAAATTATTATTGCGTATACAGGTGGACTTTTTAACAAAAGTTTAAAGTTAAATTTTTTACTTGCTAAAAAAACATTTATAGTGAAATGAAAAAATATAACTAATGACGATATAGTTGCTGCAATTCCCAAACCTAAATTACCATAAGCGAATAAGCAAATTGGAAGTCCCATGTTACCTACATTAGGTAAAACAAATGGAGGAAGTTCTCGTATAATTTCTTTTTTTAAGAAAATTAAAAATAGTACTCCTACAAAAGCAAAGGCAAATATTGCAATTAATGAGTACCAAAAATACTCAATAAACATTGAAAATGTGACACCAGTAGTAGTGATGGCATAAAAAACCATTGCAGGACTCCCAATATTAGCTGCAAAATTTGTGATGAAAGAAGTATCTAGCTTAGGGTTTTTTTTACCAATAAAGTAACCTATACCCACCATAAAAAAAACAGGAAATAAAACTTCAAAAAGTTTTAAATAAATATCCATTAACCAAGCACTCTAATAAGTGTTGGCGTTTTTAAAATATTTATATTTTTTTTAAATATAGATAAACAATTCTTGGAATTTATCTCGGAAGTTTTGTGTGTTATAATTACTATTGTTGCTTTATTTGTTTTTTTATCAGGTGTTTGGATAAGTCTTTTTACAGATATTTTATATTTAGCTAAACGGTTAGTAATTTGTGATAAAACTCCTGGGCGATCTCTTACTTCAAATCTTAAATATAGAGAATTTGTATAATTGTTTACATTATAAGGTTTTAGAGCTTTTAATTGCGCAAAAGGAATTCCAAAAGGTTTTTTAATATTCCCTCTAAGTATGGACAATAAGTCAGAAAGTAGAGAAGATGAAGTAGGACCAGGTCCTGCACCTTCACCTTGTAGAATACTTACACCAACTGGTTTACCTTCAAGAATTACTGCATTCATTACACCATTAACATTACCAATATAAGATTTTTTGTTAACTAAACACGGATGAACTGTTTCAAAAAGTTGATTATTTTTTAATTCAGTTATGCCAAGAAGTTTTATCCTTAAATCTAATTGATTGGCAATTTTTATATCTTTTAATTCAATTTTTTCTATCCCTTCCATTAAACATTTGTGGTGTGAAATTTTACTATTAAATGCAAGTGAAGATAAAATTCTTACCTTTGCAAAAGCATCAAAACCATTTAAATCTAGTTTAGGATTGCCTGGTTCAGCATAGCCAAGTTTTTGTGCTTTAATAAGAACATCATTAAATTTTTGGTTAGAATTTTCCATTTCAGATAAGATATAATTTGATGTTCCATTTAATATTCCATAAATCTTTGAGATCTTATTTGTTGCTAATCCCTCTTTAATTGATCTTAAGATTGGGATACCTCCCGCTACAGAAGCTTCAAACTCTAAGTTGACATTATTTTTTTCTGCTAATTTTGCTAGATAATTCCCATGTTTTGAAATTAAAGCTTTATTTGGTGTAATGACATGCACCTTACTTTTTAAAGCTTTCTCTACAACCTTTTTAGATACATCATCAGATAAACCTATTGCTTCAAATAAAATATCAACTTTATGTTTTTTAAGTACATCAAGAGGATTCGTATAAAAAATTTTCTTATTAATTTTAAATTTTCTTTTTTTTTTAAAATTTTTTGCAGATATCGCAACGACATTAATTTTCGTTCCTGTTTTTATTTCAATACTTTTTTTCTTGTTATTTAACTCATTGAGTAAATAAATACCAACTTGTCCTAAACCAACTACAGCAATATTATATATTTTTTTCATTTGCTAATATCAGGATAATTACTTTTTTTTTTATAGTGTTCTATATATATTTTATATTCTTCCAATGTCATACTGGTTATATCTTTTGATTTTTTCAATATTTTTGAAATTTTTTTTTTCTCTTCTTTCTTGTTTATAGAGTCTTTGGTCCAATATTGAGAATTTTTATTAAAAGAACAATTATTAAGAAATAACAGCAAAAATAAACTTAATATTAGTCTCATATTAATCCAGTTGTTTCAGGATAGTTAAATCTATTATTTAGACTTTGAACTGCTTGCCCTGCTCCACCTTTTATTAGGTTATCTATTGCTGAAAGTATTATAATTTTATTATTGAATTTAGATTTACAAACTGAAATTAGACAGTTATTAGTATTAATAACATCATTTGTGCTTATTAAAGTATTTGATTTACAAATCTTAACAAATTTTTCTTTTTTATAGAAATTTGATAATGAATTTATGACCTGTGATTGATTTACATTTTTATTCAAATCTAAATAAATTGTACTTAAAATCCCTCTAAACATTGGAGATAAATGAGGTGTGAAGCTTACCTCAATTTTTTTCTTAGTAAATTTTTTTAACATTTGATCAATTTCTGAATTATGTCGGTGGCTACCGACACCATATGCACTTATGGATTCATATAAATTTTTATTTTTATATTTTTTATGAACACTTTTTCCAGCACCAGAATAACCAGATTTAGAGTCTATTATAATATTTTTTAAATTAATAAAATTTTTATTAAACAAAGGTATTAGTGGTAGAAGAATAGATGTTGGATAACAACCAGGGCATGAAATTATATTATATTTTTTAAGTTCCTTTCTATTAATTTCAGGGAGTGAATAAATACTATTTTTTATAAATTTAACAGCTCGATGTTTCTGTTTATACCATTTTTGATATTCCGAAGCTTTTTCAAGTCTAAAATCTGCAGCTAAATCAATTAAAATATTTTTATTATTGAGATTTTTAGATATATCTTGAGCTTCACCATTAGGTAGAGCAGTAAAAATTATATCAACATCCTTTAATAAATTTTTATTAAATTTTTTAATTTTAGGTAATTTATATTTTAATAATGACTTTTCATATGAAGAAATTCTCTTACCTATTGAAGAATTTCCACATAGATATTTTATGTTTATATATTTGTGTTTAACTAACAATTTAATTAGTTGAGTACCAATATATCCAGTTGATCCAGCGACTAGCGCATTAAGCTTGAGCATTTTATATTATAACAGTTAAATATTAAAAAAAAATTATCTTTTAGAAAATTGAAAACTTCTTCTAGCTTTTCTTCTACCAGGTTTTTTCCTCTCAACTGCTCGAGAGTCTCTGGTGGTAAGTTTTTCTGTTTTTAATGTACCTTTTAAATTTTCATCGAATAAAACTAATGCTTTAGAAATACCATGAACCATAGCACCAGCTTGGCCAGTTGGTCCGCCGCCTTTTACACTACATCTGACATCATAATCTGTAGATTGATTTATAATCTCAAAAGGTCTAGTTATTTGCATTTTATGCGTTTCGTCAGCAAAGTAATCGCTAAATAATTTTCCATTTACATATATTTTACCAGATCCTTTTTTTAACCAAACTTTCGCTATCGAAGTTTTTCTTCTACCAGTTGCATATTTACTGTCTTTAAAATCTAATTTAAGTTTAGTTGATTTTGAAGATGTTTGAGTATTTTCCATATTAATTTCTTGCTAAATTTTTACTGTTCAATTTATTTAATTCGATAACTTTAGGATTCTGTGCAGAATGTGGGTGATCATTACCTACATAAATTTTTAGTTTAGTTAATTGTTTTCGACCCAAAACACCACCAGGTAACATTCTTTTAACCGCAAGTTTCAAAGTTTCACCCGGTTTTTTTTCATGAAACTTTTCAGGCGTAGCAATCTTAATTCCACCAGGATGACCTGTATGTCTGTAATACTTCTTGTCCTGAAACTTTTTTCCTGTGAATTTTACTTGTTCAATATTTTTAACAACAACAAAATCGCCATCATCCATATGTGGTGTATATGTAGTTTTATTTTTTCCTCTTATAATATTTGAAACAACAGTTGCTAATCTACCAACAACTGCATTAGTTGCATCAATTTCATACCAAGATGATGTTATTTGGTCTTTTTTAAGGAATTTTGTCATTGTGCGAGGATTAATACTATTATTAAAATCAAAGTCAATTTTATATTTACCTTGAAAATAGGTCTTAATTTGGTAAAAAGATTATGCCGATTTGATCCTATTGCGGGCTTTAAACTGCTAAAAAGGAATTTTTCTAAACTATCGGTAGGCATTTGAACTTTATTGTGCGCCTAACATCAAGTTAAAGCACTAAAAAAGGAGCAAAGTATGAGTACTAAAAGAAATAACCCAGAAACTATTGCAATCCATGGTGGGGATTACAGGAGTGATCCAGCAACAAATGCAGTTGCTGTACCTATATATAGAACTACGTCTTATGAGTTTAATAGCACTGAACATGCTTCTAATTTATTTGCACTAAAAGAGTTTGGGAATATTTATACCCGAATAATGAATCCAACTAATGACGTATTGGAAAAAAGGATTGCTGCTCTTGAGGGTGGTTTGTCTTGTGTAACTGTTTCATCTGGTCAAACAGCATCAACTTTTGCTGTATTAAATGTTGCTCAGGCGGGAGATAACATTGTAAGTTCCACCGATCTATATGGAGGTACTGTATCATTATTTAATAACACACTTAGTAAACTTGGAATAGAAATACGATATGCAGATCCAAGCGATCCTAAAAATTTTGAAAAACTAATTGATAATAAAACGCGTGCTTTTTATGGTGAAACTCTACCTAATCCATATTTAAGAGTTTTCCCTATTAGAGAAGTATCTGATATTGGACGTAAATATAATATTCCTCTTATAATGGACAATACTGCCGCCCCAGTTATTTGTAAGCCTATAGAAAATGGCGCTGCTATAGTTATTCATTCCTTAACTAAATACATTGGTGGACATGGAACTGCAATTGCCGGCAGTATTGTTGATAGTGGAAATTTTGATTGGACAGCTGATCCTAAAAGACAGCCACTATATAATGAACCTGATGCAAGTTATAACAATGTAATATGGGGGAAAGCAGTACCTGAAATGACAGGAGCCAACGTTCCTTTTTCTGTGCGTGCAAGAGTTTGTTTGTTAAGAGATCTGGGTTCAGCGTGTCCTCCAGACAATGCTTTTGCAATAATACAAGGTCTTGAAACTGTTGCTTTAAGAATGAAACAGCATTGTGAAAATGCACAAAAGGTTGTTAATTTTTTAAAAAAACATAAAGAAGTAACTAAAGTAATTTACTCGACTGAACATGAAAAACATATCTCAGATAGAGCCAAACAATACTTAAAAGGTGGAAATGGACCAATGGTTGGAATTGAGCTAAAAGGAGGGATCGAAGCAGGTAAAAAATTTATTGAGTCTTTAAAAATGTTTTATCACGTTGCCAATATTGGTGATGCTAGAAGTTTAGCTATACACCCGGCAAGCACAACACACAGCCAATTAAATGAAAAAGAGCTTGCTGCATCTGGCGTAACACAAAGTTACGTTAGACTGTGCATTGGTATCGAGCATATTGATGATATTATTGAAGATTTAGATCAAGCTTTAAATAAATCATCAAAAGGTAATCTTAAAGCAGTTAGTTAGTTCTGGTATTTATATAGAAAAAATAAATAGAAGAAGTTACTAAAAAAATTGAACTTACTTGGTGTACAGCAGCAATATAAATATGTGCACCGAGTACAATTGTAAAAATTCCTAAAATAATCTGTAAAACTATAAAAAAGCCTAAAATGTTTACTGATCTATAGAGTTTATTTATTTTATTTTTATAAACTTTAAAAAATATCAATAAATAAAAAAATCCAATAACGTATGCCAGATTTCTATGGATAAATTGAACTAGTGAGGGATCACTAAAGGCAGACAATTTAAATAAATTCTGGATTTTATTATCATTTGGAAAATAGTTGTTACCCATCAGTGGCCAGGAATTATAAATTTTTCCTGCATCCATTCCTGATACAAAAGCACCAATTACAATTTGAATTAAAATTAGAAATAAAAATAGAAATGGAATAATTGAATTTATTCCATCTGAAATATATTTATAATTTCGATATTTTAAATAATTCCAAAAAATTAATGATAAAATTAAAAAAGCGATTAATAAATGAATAGATAATCTAAAGTGACTAACGTCTACTCTATCAACTAAACCACTACTAACCATATACCAACCAATAAACCCCTGAAAACAAATAAGAAAAAAAATAAAATATAAATCTAATATTTTTGAAATTTTTAGTTTGAAGGAAAAATATATGAGTGGGATTAAATAACATAATCCTATTAATCTTCCTAAAAATCTATGTGCCCATTCCCACCAAAAAATCACTTTAAATTCTTCTAATGTCATGTTGAAATTCTGCAACTTAAACTCAGGTATTTCTTTGTATAAATTAAAATATAATATCCAATCGTTTTTATTCAGAGGTGGAAGTAATCCCGAAAATAATTGCCATTCTGTAATTGAAAGACCGGAGTCAGTTAGTCTTGTTAAACCACCAACCACAATCATAATAGAAATGATAATAAACATTGTAATCAACCAAATTGACAATTGATTATTAATTTTTGGATTTACGGTGTACATAAGCGCTTAAATATAATATTTTTTTAATAATCCAAATATATAAATGTCGCCTTTAAAAAGAAAAAAATTAGCTAAAATTAGAATAGAATTAGATAAACTTGATAATTCACTTATTAAAATAATTAAAAAAAGAACAAATCTTGTCAAAAAGGTTCTTAGATTAAAAGATAAAAAAAACCAAATTATTGATCAAAAAAGAATAAACATTATTTTAAGAAATATTAGAGAAAAATCAGTTAAAAATAAAATAGATCCACAAATTACAAATAGAATTTGGAAGAATATGATTTGGGCTTACATTGAGTACGAGAAAAAAAACTTTAAAAAGAAATAGTTATTTACTGTGTGGAGGTAATTTCTTCTCAACAAACATTTCATGTTTTCTTGTATCAGGATTATATTTTTTAGCTGAAAGTTTAACTTTTGCTTTTTCTCCACCAGCAGGTTTTTTTACATAATAAAAGAAAGAACTATCAGGCTTTGCTTCAGGAACTAGTCTTACTTTAACGTGCGTTTTTTTTGCCATTTTATTTCAGATCTTTTATAATTTTAGAAATTTTAACTAATTTATTTTTTAAATTTTCAGCTTTTATAGATTTATCTGCAATTTCGTCAAGCTTTAAAGAGGCTTCATTGTTCAATATTTTTTTTACTCCATTAATTGTCATACCTTGTTCTTTTAAAAGAAACTTTACTTTTTTCAGAAGATTAATTGTTTTTTCGTCATAATATCTTCTATTTGAGTTTAAAATTTTTGGTTTAATTTGCTTAAATTGTGTCTCCCAAAATCTAATAATATGGGTCGGTAGAGTGCCCTTTTTATTTACATGAAGTTTTAAAATTTTTGCAACCTCTCCAATCGTTTTATAAGCGCTTTCAGATTTGTCCATTTTCTTTCATATTAATAAATTCTTTAAATTCTTTAGACGGCTTAAACAAAACAACTTCTCTACTTGTTATTACCTTTGTCTCTTTAGTTTTGGGATTTCTTCCTATTCTTGATTTTTTTTGTCTTATGGAAAACGTACCAAATTTTGATAATTTAAGTTTTTTTTCTGACTTTATATTTGTGATAATTGTTGATAGAAAGTCATCAATTAAATTTTCTGAAATTTGCTTTGAAAAACCAAGCTGCATATAAACTAAATTAACTAAGTCTTTTTTAGTTAAATTTATTCTCATTTTAAATATTATGCTTGATCTTTTCTATCAAATTACCTTTTACAATTCTATGACAAACATCAAGTGAGTTTGAAAAACCAACATAATCAGTTCCACCATGACTTTTAACAACTGGCGAGTCAAGCCCAATAAAAATTGCACCATTATACAATCTTGGATCAAGTCTTTTCTTGAATTTATTTAAATTCGATATGTTTAATAATGACGAAATTTTACCCATAATATTTCCAGTCATTGTTTTCTTTAATTCACTTGTAATAAAATTTGCGGTTCCTTCAGCAGTTTTTAAAGCAACGTTTCCAGTAAAACCATCTGAAACAATTACGTTTACATCACCATCCATTAAATGATTACCTTCAATATAGCCTGCAAAATTATAATTATTCGAATTTTTTTCATTTAAAATCTGATATGTTTCTTTTATTATTTCATTTCCTTTTAGTTCTTCGGATCCAATATTTAATAATGCTACATTAGGTTGCTCATCCGGATATAATGAAGTGTATAAAGAAGCACCCATTATAGAAAAATCTAACAAATTTTTAGAACTACATTCAATATTAGCACCCAAATCTAGTACAACGCTCATACCTTTTTTATTTGGCCAAAGTGCAGACAAAGCTGGTTTGTCAATATTTTCAATCATTTTTAAATTTAGTTTAGCAACCACTAATAAAGCTCCCGTGTTACCAGCTGATACAACTATATCAGCTTTTTTTTCTTTAACACTCTGAATGGCAAGCCACATACTAGTTTCTTTTCCTCTCTTTGCCCCCTCTAGAGGACTATCAGTACTTTTGATTACTTTATCAGTATGAACAATTTCATAAAATTTACTTTCAATTTTATTTTTAATTAATTCTGAGATTTTATTTTGGTCGCCAAAAATTTTATAAAAAACATTTTTATTTGATTTATTATTTAGAACAATTCCATCAATAATTTTTTTAGGTGATCCTTCACCCCCCATTGCATCAACTGCAATTTTAATCAAATCTGACATTTTATTTGAATATTATACTATTCTTTTGGGTCTAAAACTTGTCTTCCTTTATACATGCCAGTTTTTAAATCTAGATGATGAGATAATCTATATTCACCAGACTTTTTATCCTCGACTATGTTTTTAGTTGAATATTTTGTAGTTTGGGCCCTTCTCATCCCAGTACGGGAAGGGGTTTGTTTTCGTTTAGGTACAGCCATAATTAAGATTTACTTACACTTTTTAAATAAGAATTCAAAGTTTTTTTTGATAAATCATCATTAAAATTTTCAAAATAATCAAGCAAATATTCAATATTTCTAAAATCACTCAAAAAAATTGAAATTTTTTTTAATTTTTCAGATTTAGGCAAATCTTCCCAAAAATGAATCTCAGAAACCATTGAATGGAATAAATTTATATAATCTTTCATTTTTTTATTAATAGATTGGTCACCATAACCAATTTCTCTAATACTCAACTCAAGTTGACGAAAATTAAAATCATAAATTTCTTGTAACACACTCTTATTTTCATCATTTTTGTAATTTTTAAGAAAAAAAGAAAAATGCAGTAAAAATAAGGATAGTCGATCAGAAAAATTATCTTCTCTATTTAAATCTTTGTATAAATCTTTATTTCTAGTGTAATTTATTAAATTATTGTAAAGATATAGATAATTTTGTTTCATGTATAAATTATTATATATAATTTTTTTTTCATTAATAGTTACAAATTGTTCTTTTAAGCCTGTTGTTAAACATCATGGTGTTCCTTTTTTAGAAAAAAAACAAACTTTACTTGTTGTTAATAAAAGCAATAAAAATGACATAAAAAAAATATTAGGATTTCCATCCACTAAAAGTAAATTCGATGAAGATATATGGATATATATTGAGAGGAAACAAACACAATCAAAAGTGAAAAATTTAGGTAAAATGAGAATTTTTAAGAACGATGTCTTAGTTTTACAAATAGATAATTATGGTATTCTTAAGAAAAAAGATTTTTATAATAAAGATGATATGAAAAAAGTTACAATTGCAAAAGCTTCAACAAAAGACGCCTATAATAGAAATGCATTTATATATGACTTTCTATCCAGTATGAGACAGAAAATGAATGACCCTCTTGGACAGAGGGCTAAAAATAGAAAAGCTATTAGCCAGCGATAACAGCAAGCAATAATAAAGCTACTATATTTGTAATCTTAATCATTGGATTAACAGCTGGTCCTGCTGTGTCTTTGTAAGGATCTCCAACTGTATCACCTGTAACAGCAGCTTTATGTGCCTCAGAACCTTTTCCACCGTGATTACCATCTTCAATATATTTTTTTGCATTATCCCAAGCACCACCACCGGCAGTCATTGAAACAGCAACGAATAAACCAGTGATAATTACACCTAATAACATTGCGCCTACTGCAGCAAGTGCAGCAACCTGTCCACCTATAGCTAAAATTATGAAATATAATACAACTGGTGAAAGTACTGGTAATAAAGAGGGAATAATCATTTCTTTAATTGCGGCTACTGTCAATAAATCTACTAATTTTGCATAATCAGGTTTTTGTTTTCTTTTCATAATACCTGGGTATTTTTTGAATTGTCTTCTTACTTCAACAACTACAGCACCACCTGCTCTACCAACAGCTTGCATACCCATTGATCCAAATAAATAAGGTAACATTCCCCCAATTAACAAACCTACAACAACATAAGGATTTGATAAATCAAAAGTTACAACAATACCCTCAAGAGCTGAACCAGCTTCTTTTGAAAAATGTTTAATATCTTCTGTGTAAGCAGCGAATAAAACTAAGGCACCCAAACCAGCTGATCCAATTGCATAACCTTTTGTTACAGCTTTTGTTGTGTTACCCACAGCGTCTAATGCATCAGTTGTTTTTCTCACTTTTTTATCTAAATTTGACATTTCTGCTATTCCACCAGCATTGTCAGTAACGGGACCATAAGCATCTAAAGCAACAACCATACCAGCTAAAGCAAGCATTGTAGTTACCGCTATAGCAATACCAAAAAGACCAGCAATTGCATTAGTAAGTAAAATACCTGCAACAATAATTAAAGCTGGAATTGCCGTAGCTTCCATCGATACGGCTAATCCCTGAATAACATTTGTTCCATGTCCAGTTGTTGATGATAATGCAACAGATTTAACAGGTCTGTAATTTGTGCCTGTATAATATTCAGTTATCCAAATTAATAATCCTGTAATTATTAAACCAATAACTCCACAATAGTAAAGATTCATACCATTAAAAGTTTTACCATTTACTGTGTATTCATTTGCAAACCCTATTACATGGTCTGTTACTGGCCATAAAATTATTAATGAAGATACAGCAGATACTATGAAGCCTTTGTAAAGAGCATTCATAACATTTTTAGTTTTACCTAATTTTACAAAAAAAGTTCCAAGTATTGAGGTTAACAAACATGCAGCACCAATACTTAAAGGATAAATCATCATATTTAAATCACCCACAAAAAAAATTGAAGATAAAACCATCGTAGCAACAATAGTTACAGCATATGTCTCAAAGAGATCAGCTGCCATACCCGCACAATCACCAACGTTATCTCCAACATTGTCAGCTATAACTGCTGGATTTCTTGGATCATCTTCTGGGATGCCTGCTTCTACTTTTCCAACTAAATCAGCACCTACATCAGCTCCTTTAGTAAAAATTCCCCCTCCTAACCTTGCAAAAATTGAAATTAAAGAAGCACCAAAACCTAATGCAACAAGAGCATTAACAATTTCTCTTTCATCAACATTTAGTTTTATTAAAAGATAGTAATAAACTGCTATTGACAATAATGCTAAACCAGCAACTAGCATACCAGTTACGGCACCTGATTTAAAAGCAACGGAAAGGCCTTGAGCTAAACCTTTTCTTGAAGCCTCTGCTGTTCTTACATTAGCTTCTACAGATACCAACATCCCAACATAACCTGCAATACCTGATAAAGCTGCACCAATTAAATATCCTACACCAACTAAGGGACTAAAAGCTATGCTAACAATTACCAAAACAACAACACCAACAATTGCTATTGTTTTATATTGTCTTGCCAAATATGCTTTAGCACCTATTTGAATAGCAGATGCAATATCTTGCATTTTTGAATTGCCTGCACTTGAATTAAGAATATTTTTTCCAGTGAAAAATCCATAGACAATGGATAAGAGGCCTGCTGCTATTGTATATAATAAAATCGTTTCTACTGTTGAGCTCATGTAAACCTTAATTTTGTTGGTTGTTAAATTTTAAGCCCGCACAATACAAAAAAAGCTAAAAAAGACAATGATTAACTTTTAGAATTGATGAACATAACCTTTGTTTTTAAGTACTATTTTCTTACCTTTTTCATCAACAATTACAGATCTTTTTTTGTTAGAAGAAATTTTACCTATTTTAGAAATTTTAATACCAAGATTTTTAGATGTTTGAGCTATGATTCTAGATTTATCTTTGCTTGCAGTAAATAAAATTTGATAATCATCACCATTTGATACCAGTTTAATCTTTTTCATGTTCTTCATTTTTATTATTTTTAACAAATTCTTTGAAATTGGGATTTTATTTTCATTCAAGGAAAATGATAAATTTTGATTATTTATCATTTTACTCAAATCATCAATCAGACCATCAGACAAATCAATCGAGGAATTTGCAAAGTTTAACAACTTTTTAGTCAAT
>CACKYY010000022.1 GCA_902604525.1 uncultured Pelagibacteraceae bacterium
TTCTACAATCGGTTCAGATTGTTTTTCAATTTTTGTTTCTTCTTTAATTTTACCTTCACTTGACAAACTTTCTAATATTAAAATTAAATCACCCTCTGAAACTTTATCGCCAACTTTTAATTTAAGAGATTTAACTTTTCCTTCAAAGTTTGATGGAATCTCAACGCTAGATTTATCACTCTCAATTGTTATTAATGGATCATTTTTTAATATATCTTCCCCTTCATTTACCAAAACTTCTATTACTTCAACGTCTGTGAAATCACCAATATTTGGAACCTTAATATTAATCTCTTTCATTTTATAGTTTAGTGGGCATTGGCTTGTTGCCATCAATGTTATATTTTTTCATTGCTTCTTTTGCATGTTTTGAGGCTATAAGTTGCTCTTTTGACAAAATACTTAATCCATATGCAACTATGTGCTCTTTATCCACTTCAAAGAATTTTCTTAAATTTTTTCTTGTATCACTCCTGCCAAAACCATCAGCCCCCAGAGAGTAGAAACTTTTATTAGTATATGGTCTAATTTGATCTGAATTCATTCTCATATAATCTGAAGCAGCCATAATTGGACCCTCTGTTTTACCTAAACACCGTTCAACAAATGATATTTTTGGCTCTTTATCTGGATTTAGCAAATTATATCTCTCAACCTCCATTCCATCTTTTCTAAGTTCATTGAAACTAGTAACACTCCAGATTTCACTATCAATTTGATAATCTTTTTGCAAAATTTCAGCTGCCGAAATCATTTCTCGAAGTATTGTACCTGATCCAAGAAGTTGAATTTTAGTTTTTTTATGTTTGTCAAAATCTTTTATTTTGTACATCCCTTTTAATATTCCTTCTTCTGTATTTTTATCCTTTGGCATCTCTGGATGGGGGTAATTTTCATTCATTGTGGTGATATAATAAAAGACATTTTCTTTTTTTTCATGCATTCTTCTCAAACCTTCTCTAAAAATTACTGCTAGTTCATAATGAAATGTTGGATCATAAGTTACGCAATTGGGAATAGTTGAAGCAATTAAATGACTATGACCATCCTGGTGTTGTAGACCTTCTCCAGCCAATGTTGTCCTTCCTGCAGTAGCACCAATCAAAAAACCTCTGGCTTGACTATCACCGGCTGCCCACGCAAGATCTCCAATTCTTTGAAAACCAAACATAGAGTAAAAAGTGTAGATAGGAATCATTTCTATATCATGATTTGTATAAGCTGTTGCTGCAGCAATCCATGAAGACATAGCACCTGCCTCATTAATTCCTTCCTCTAGAACTTGTCCACTTTTTTCTTCTCTATATGAGCTTAATTGTGCAGAGTCTTCTGGTTCATATTTTTGACCTTCATGAGCATAAATTCCAATTTTTTGAAAAAATCCTTCCATACCAAATGTTCTAGCTTCATCTGGAATTATAGGAACTAATCTTGGAGAAATATTTTTATCTCTCATTAAATTGGTTAACATTCTAACAAGAGCCATTGTTGTAGACATTTCTTTTTCACCAGTTGATACTTTCATAAAATCAAAAATATCTTTTGAAGGTGCTTTAATGGGTTTTGCAAAAGTTGATCTCTCTGGTAAAAATCCACCTAGTTTAATTCGCCTCTCTTTTAAATATTTAATTTCTTGGGATTTTTCATCTGGTCTAAAATATTCAATATTTCTAACTTGTTCATCTGTTAAGGGAACATCAAAGCGATCTCTGTAATACATTAGATCATCTACGTCTAATTTTTTTGTTTGATGTGTTGTGTTCACACTTTCTCCAGATTTTCCCATACCATATCCTTTAATAGTTTTAGCAATAATAACTGTCGGGCTTCCTTGATGTTTGGTTGCTTTATCATATGCTGCATAAACTTTATGTGGATCATGGCCACCTCTGTTTAATCTCCAAATGTCTTTATCTGATAAACTTGATACCATTTCTAAAGTTTGAGGATATTTTCCAAAAAATTTTTCTCTTACATAAGCACCATCCCTTGCTTTAGCTGCTTGATATTCTCCATCAACTGTCTCATTCATAAGCTTTACTAAATGGCCCTCTTTATCGTTAGCTAGTAGAGAGTCCCAATAGGAGCCCCAAATTACTTTAATTACGTTCCAACCAGACCCTCTAAAACTTCCCTCAAGTTCTTGAATTATTTTTCCATTACCTCTGACAGGTCCATCTAGTCTTTGAAGATTACAATTAATAACAAAAATTAAATTATCTAAATTCTCTCTAGCAGCTAAACCAATTGCTCCCATTGACTCTGGTTCATCCATCTCTCCATCACCTAAGAAAGCCCATACTTTTCTTCCTTCATCTTTTATTAATCCTCTATTGATTAAATATTTCATGTATCTAGCTTGATAAATTGCAAGCATAGGACCGAGACCCATAGAGACTGTTGGAAATTGCCAAAACTTTGGCATTAACCATGGGTGTGGGTAAGAGGATAGCCCTCCAGGTTTAACCTCTTGTCTAAAACTATCTAATTGTTTTTCATTTAATCTTCCCTCTAAATATGCTCTTGCATACATTCCTGGAGCGCTATGACCTTGAAAGTATATCAAATCTCCACCAAATTTATTATTTTTTGCTCTCCAAAAATGGTTCATTCCTACATCATACAAAGTTGCTGCTGACGCAAATGTACCAATATGTCCACCTAATTCAGGAAATTTTTTATTAGCCCTTACCACCATAGCAGCTGAATTCCATCTAATTAATGATCTTATTCTTCTCTCAATATTTTGATCTCCATTGGATTTTACCTCAGCTTCAGGAGGTATTGTATTAATGTATGGTGTATTTTGAGTATAAGGAATATTTGCACCTTCACGGTAAGCTTTATTTATTAATTCTTTAATTAAAAAATGAGCTCTATGATTTCCATCTTTAGAAATTACAGCTGATAAAGATTCTAACCAATCTTTTGTTTCCAGAGGATCTATATCTGCACCATTGCTGACTTGAATAATTGATTGTTTTTTTTCAGGAATGATATTTTTTATTACTTCTTCATTCTCTTTATCCTTCTGGAGAGCAATAGCTTCTTCTGCTTGTTTAATTATATTTTCTGTATCCTTTGGAACTGTATCAGTATTTGTAGTTATAGTTGAAGATAAATAATTTAAAATTAAATCTCCTTTTGAGACTTTATCACCGACTTTAAGCTCAATGCTTTCAATTTTTCCATCCACTGTTGAGGGAATTTCAACGCTAGATTTATCACTTTCAATAGTAATTAAAGGATCATTTTTTTTTATTTGATCTCCTGATTTTACTAGTATTTCAATTACTTCTACATTTTCAAATTCGCCAATATCAGGGACAAGTACTTTTTCGGTCATTATTTTTATTTGTTTTATATACTCAAAAAAACTTTATTAAATTCTATTTTTATCACATTAATGTGTTTTTTGTTAATGTTGTTAAGGTATTGTGCAGAAAAATTCCCGAAAAACATAATGTACTGTGTTAATTTCTCTCAACACACATAGCTATACCCATACCTCCACCAATGCAGAGTGCCGCACATCCTTTCTTTTTTCCTTGTCTTTTAAGTTCATGAATTAATGTGACAAGTATTCTTGTTCCTGAGGCACCTATAGGATGACCTAAAGCTATAGCTCCACCATTTACGTTAACCTTTTCTTCTGGAATTTTAAGTTCTCTTATAACTGCAATAGATTGTGCTGCAAAAGCTTCATTGATTTCAAATAAATCTACATCCTCTATTTTCCACTGAGCTCTAAGAAGAGCCTCTTTAATTGAGGGTATCGGTCCAAGTCCCATAAGAGAAGGCTCCACTCCTGATGATGCCCAAGACACAATGTTTGCAAGTATCTCTAAGGATTTTAACTCGGCTCTTTCTTTAGTCATCAAAATTGTAGCAGCTGCACCATCGTTTAATCCAGATGAATTTCCAGGTGTAACAGTTCCATTTTCTTTAAATACTGTTTTAAGTTTTTCTAAATCATCCAGATTTATGTTATTTCTCAAATATTCATCATGTTCAAAAATAAATTTTTCATTGTTAGTTTGGATTTGTAACTTTATTAATTCATCCTTAAACTTTTTTTCCTCATAAGCTTTTTTTGCTTTTTTTTGGGAACTTATTGAAAAAATATCCTGCTCTTGTCGCGAAATATTATATTTTTCTGCAATATTTTCCGCTGTGATACCCATGTGATAATCGTTAAAAGAGTCTGTCAGTCCGTCCTTAATCATGGTATCTATCAAATTGTCCTCAATAAATTTTTTATCATCTCTTAAGAATATCGAATGTGTTGCTCTAGACATGCTCTCTTGACCACCTGCAACAACAATCTCATTTTGCTCTAACTTTATTGATTGATAGGCAGATACGATGGATCTTAAACCAGACCCACATACTTGATTTACTATATGAGCTGGTTTTGAAACAGGAACGCCTGCATGAATTGAAGCTTGTCTTGCTGGATTTTGACCAAGACCTGCTGTGAGAACATGTCCCATAATAACCTCATCAATTTCTTCTCCTTTTAGCTTTGATTTGAAAATAGCCTCTTTAATAACCAATGCACCAAGCTTATCTGCACTGATGTTTTTGAGAGAACCTTTATATTTACCTATTGGTGTTCTTAATGCAGAGGTAATAACAACGTCTTTAGGAATTTTACTCATTAAATTATCAACATATTATTTTATAAGTTAAATTACATCAAAAACTTTGATATATGAAATATATAACTAATAAGGACCGCTGGCCAAATTGGATAAGGCGCTCGGCTACGAACCGGGAGATTCCAGATTCGAGTTCTGGGCGGTCCACCATAAGGAATTAAAATGTTTGATTGGCTTATAAAAGTTTCTTTACAAAAATCAGTTGTATATTTTTTTATTATTATTGTGATAATTTTATTAATTTTAACTTACATTTTATAAAAATGACTAAAGAATTTGAACAAATAAGTATCAAACCTGGGTTTATGAAACATAACGGTGGTGTTTTGTTTAAAACAATATCTGAAACTGAGTATGAATTTAAATCTGTAATAAGTAAAAATCATTTAAATGCTATAGGCATAACTCACGGTGGATATTTGTCGGCTCTAATTGACTCTGGGGCCGGAACTGCTGCCCATCGTGCTGCTGGTAACGTTCCCTGTGTAACAATTTCTTTGGACATAAAATTTATTGGCTCCTCAAAAGAAGGGGACGAAATAGTTGGGCACACTAAAATTTTAAAGAGAACTAAAACACTTATTTTTCTGTTTTGTGAACTTTACTGTAATAAAAAGATTATAACCTCTGCTTCAGGTATTTGGAAAATTTTGAAAAAATAAAATGAGAACTTTTTACCTTCCGATTCGGTCATGTTTTAGTCTATTTTTGTTCTATAGCTGCAACAATATCTGGTAGGTAAAAAAAAAATAACACCAAACATAGAGATGAAAAAAAATAAAATTACTGCTGTTCTCGGACCTACAAATACAGGAAAAACCCATCTTGCAATAGAAACTATGCTTTCGTTTGAAACTGGAATGATTGGTTTTCCTCTTAGATTATTAGCAAGAGAAGTATACGACAAAGTAATAAAAAAGATTAGCACTGACAAAGTTGCCTTAATCACCGGCGAAGAAAAAATTATTCCATCAAATGCAAAATATTTCTTATGCACGGTTGAGTCTATGCCAATCGATAAATATTTAGAATTTGTTGCAGTAGATGAAATACAAATGTGTGCTGATCATGAAAGAGGTCATATTTTTACTGATAGACTTTTAAATATGAGGGGTGAAAAACTTACAATGTTAATGGGATCTAACACTATAAAGAATATTATTGCTAAGTTAGATGGCGATATAGAGTTTATAAATAGAGATAGACTTTCAAAACTTACCTATTCAGGTCATAAAAAAATTTCTAGAATAAATAGAAAAACAGCAATTATAGCATTTTCTGCAGAAGAAGTTTATGCAATAGCCGAGCTAATAAGAAGACAAAAGGGTGGGGCGGCTATAGTAATGGGTTCACTTAGTCCTAAAACAAGAAATGCTCAAGTAGAATTATATCAGTCAGGAGATGTGGATTTTTTAGTTGCAACTGATGCTATTGGGATGGGTATTAATATGGATTTAGAGCATGTTTATTTTTCTAATCTTAAAAAATTTGATGGAAAAAAATTAAGGAGACTTAATCTTTCTGAGATAGGTCAAATAGCTGGAAGAGCTGGAAGATATTTAAATGATGGAAGTTTTGGTATAACTGGAGAATGTAAAGAAATAACAGCTGAGGATGTAGATCTCTTAGAGAGTCATAAATTTGAGGAAATAAGAACTTTATTTTGGAGGAATTCAAATTTAAATTTTAATAACTCTTCTAGTTTAATTAAAAGTTTAGATGAAAAACCTCATATGGAATGGTTAAGAAAAATACATGAATGCGAAGATGAAAAAGCTCTTAAATATTTTTTAAAAGATACTAATTTTAATAATTTAAAATTTGATGAGAAAACTCTAAGTCTACTGTGGGAATGCTGTCAAATTCCTGATTTTGTAAAAAAAACTTATGGTAACCATTATGAGGTTATTGGAAGTGTATTTAAATTTTTAAGTAGTGATAAAAGAGTGATTTCCAACGATTATATGAGATTACAGCTCTTGAAACTTGACAAATTAGATGGAAATGTTGACTCTTTATCAAATAGAATTGCAAATGTTAGGACTTGGTCATATGTTTCAAATAAAAATAATTGGGTAGAAAATCAAGATTATTGGATTGAAAAAACTAAACACTTAGAAGACAGACTTTCAGATAGACTTCATGAAGAACTTACTAAAACTTTCATTGATAAAAGAGCAAGTGTTCTTGCAAGAGGATTAAAACAAGACATGGAATTTAAAACAGAAATCTTGGAAAACAACGAAGTAATGATCGATGATCAATTTATTGGGAGAATCAACGGATTAAAATTAGAATTGGACTTAAAAAAAGGGGCTCTAGAGACAGATATCAAATCTTTAAAAAAAGCAGCAAGGCAGACAATTGGCCCAGAACTTGAGAGAAGAATTCAGGCAATTATTGATACAGGCTTAATTCAACTCGAAGAAGATTTCAAAATTTATTGGAACAAATTTCCTATTGCTAAACTTTCTACAGGTAGCGATTATCTGAATCCTAATTTTAATTTATTAATAGATGACATAATTGATCAAGGTCCTAAACAAAAATTAAGTGAATATATTTACGGGTGGATTCAAACAAAAATTAATGAGGTATTAAAAAGTCTTATTGACCTAAAAAATATTAAAGAAAACAACCCATCGATAAAAGCTTTGGCCTATCAGCTTTATGAAAATAATGGTGTCTTAAAGAGAGATCAGGTATCTGAATATTTAAAAAATTTAGGTCAAAATGAGAGAAAAATTCTTAGAGAATTAGGTGTAAAATTTGGACGGTATCATGTGTTTCTGCATCAATTAATTAAGCCTGAAGCTGTTTCTTTAAGGACTCTATTGTGGAAAAATTTTCATCAAAAATTTTATAATTTGAAACCTCCCACATTTGGTCTAAATTTTGTAGATAATAAAGACTTAAAAAATCAAAACTTCATGCTTTTATGTGGATTTGAAAAATTTGACGCATTCTTTGTTAGGATAGATATTCTAGAAAGACTATTTATGTTAATCATTAATTCAAATTCAAAAGAAAAAAGTGACATTAAAGTAGTTCCTGAAATGTTAAATTTATTAGGATGCAGCAAAGAAAACTTTAAAAAACTACTAATGAAAATGAACTATAAAGTATTTGAAAAAGAAAAAGAAATATATTTTAAATATAATCCAAGTAAAAAATTCAAAAAAGCTCCAATTAAAAAGGTTTCAAAAGAAAATCCATTTGAAGTTTTAAAAAATTTAAACCTAAGATAGTCATTATGTTTTTTAAGAAAGATAATAAAAAAATTGAGGATACCTTTTTAATCAAAGTTGGTGCTTTGTTGATCCATACAGCTAAGATTGATGAAAATTATACTGATAATGAAGAAGAAATAATTAAAAAAACACTTTTAGAATTGGGAGTTAAAAAAGAAAATCTTTCCTCAACAATTAAGGAGGCAAAAATTATTGAGGAAAATTCAAATCAAATTCTTGAATTTACAAGAGAAGTAAAAAATTTATCTGAGAATGAAAAAATAAAGATAATAGAGGCACTCTGGGCTATAATATACTCAAATAAAGATGCTGATTTATACGAGACTAATTTAATGAGAAGACTTGCTGGGCTTCTTTATATAGATAGCAAAGTAATGGGAGATATTAAAAACAAAATTAAAAATGAAAATTTAAAATGACATATCTTGTCAATGATAATTGCATCAAATGTAAATTAACTGACTGCGTTGATGTATGTCCGGTTGATTGCTTTTATGAAGGGAAAAATATGCTTGTAATTAAACCTGATGAGTGTATAGATTGTGGCGTTTGCGAGCCAGAATGTCCAGTTGATGCCATCAAAGCTGATACGGAACCTGGAAGTAAAAAATGGTTAGAAATTAATACAAAATATTCTGAGATCTGGCCTAACATAAGTGAAAAAAAAGATCCTCCACTGGATCATGAAAAATTTAAAAATGAGCGAAATAAGTACGAAAAATATTTTAAAGAAAATCTTTAACAGAAAAGCCGAAAAAAAAGTGAAAAAAAAAGTTACTAAAAAAAAAGCTACTAAAAAAAAAGTTGCTAAAGTTAAAGTAAAAAAAACAAAAAAAGTAATTTCAAAAAAAATTAAAAAAGCTTCAAAAAAAACTGTTACAAAATTAATAAAGACAAAAACAAATAAAAAAACAGTTTCTACTCCAGGAGAACCAAAGGTTAACAATCTAAGAATCTCTAAAACTAACGAAGTAAAACCAGAGATTAAGAAAGTTAAAAAACAAGAAACTGAAAAAAGAGAATACAAAATTAAAGATTATGTTGTTTATCCTAAACATGGTGTTGGACAAGTTACGGAGTTTAAAAAAATAAATATAGGTGGAATAGACGTTGAGACTTATGTGATAAAATTTGAAAAAGATAAAGCAAATGGAATGGTGCCAGTTAATAAGCAGTCTCATTTAAGGCCCTTGGCAACTATTAATCAGGTCAATAAATGTATCTCAATTCTTAAAAGCAAACCAAAAATAAAAAGGTCAATGTGGAGTAGACGGGCACAAGAATATGAGGCAAAAATTTCCTCTGGAAAAATTTATGAATTAGCAGAAGTAGTCAGAGATTTGAATAAAGGTGATGATCTGATGGTAGATCAATCATATAGTGAAAGACAACTCTTTGAAAAAGCTTATGAAAGAATTTTATCCGAGTTTCAGATTATATTGAATTTATCACTAGAGGATACTCAAAAAAAATTAGATAAAGCTTTAAAAAGACACATAAGTAGTCAAGCACAAGCTGCACCTATAGCAACTAAAACAGCTGCGACAGAACTACCTGTAGATGAACCAATTTCTGATACTGAAGAACCTATTGAGGAGTAAAAAAAACGCCTCCCACACAAACTGTAATGAGAAGCGTTTTTTGTAAAGAATACTAAGTTACTATTTTCTTCTTCTTTTTTTTGCTTTTTTCTTAGCTTTTTTCTTAGCTTTTTTCTTAGTTTTCTTTGCCGCTTTTTTTCTTTTCTTAGGCATCTTTAGCTCCCTTTTTTAGTTAAACGAATCAAAATGATTCGCTATTACTATATTTTTATTTTTTTCTATAAGTTATGTCAAATCTTTAATTAAAACTTAAAATTTGAAAAATTATTTTTTATTTTTTATTTTTTTTTAAATTTTAAATTACTAATTAAGTTAATGTTTATGCGGTTAATAAACCATCTTATAAAATAAATTAATAAAGATTTTCTAATTGATTTTTATATTTCTGTATAATTTTATATCTTTTTAATTTTAATGTCGGAGTTATCAGCCCATTTTCAATTGTAAATTGATCTTTAATAACAATAAATTTTTTTATTTTTTCTACTTTTGATAAGTTTTTATTTACTTTTTCTAATTCTTTTAAAATTATCTCATCAGATATATTGGATTTTTCTTTATTTAAAACTAATAATGCAACCAAATATGGTTTATTATCTCCATACACTAAAGTTTGTTCAACAAAATCAATTTTTAATAAATCATTTTCAATTTTTATTGGTGAAATATTGTCTCCCCCAGGCGTAATTAGAATATCTTTTTTTCTATCTGTAATTTTTAAGTATTTATTTTCAAAATGACCTATGTCACCAGTAGATAACCATCCATCATTTAAAACTTTCTTAGTTTCTTCTTCATTATTCCAATAGCCTAACATTACGTTTTCACCTTTAACCAAAATCTCTCCATCTTCTGCTATTTTAACCTCATTTGCAGCGAAAGCAGGTCCAACAGTATCAATTCTTATATCATCTTTTGGATTACAACTAACCACTGGAGAGGTTTCTGTTAAACCGTATCCCTGTAATGTTGGTAATCCTATTGCATTTAAAAATACCCCCACATCTTTATCTAAAGCACCACCTCCAGAAACAAATAACTTCAGAGAACCACCAAATTGTGCTTTTATTTTTTTTCTTACTAATTTTTCACAAATAATATTTTGTACTTTTTCTAAATTAGACAATCTATTTTTAAATAAAATCTTCTCCCCAAGAAAAAGCATTTTATTAATAAGATATTTTTTTAAGCCATTTGTTTTATTAAAAGACGCATTTATTTTCTGATACAAACTTTGATAAAATCTTGGGACAGCAGTCATTATATCAGGATTACATTCACCCATATTTTTTATCAGCTTATCTATACTTTCAGCATAAAACACCTTGGCACCTAGTGCTATCTGAACAAATTGAACAGTATGCTCATAAGAGTGTGACAAAGGTAACCAAGTTAAAAACTTTGCTTTTTTTGAAATAAACTCTTTTAGTAAAAATAAAGCTCCTTCACAATTACTCATTATTCCTCCATGACTTAACATCACGCCTTTTGGGTTTCCTTGTGTGCCTGAGGTATAAATTATACACGCAAGATCTTTTCTAGAAATATCTAAATTTAAAAAATTTTTTTCCTGATACTTTTCTTTTTTAAAAATATTTTTTATGCAGACAACATCTTTTGCATCTTTAATCTCTTCGAAAGATAATATTTTTTTTATAAAAGTTTTAGATTTAACTATATTTTTAATTTTATTATATTGGATAGTGTCTGAAACAATTACAACTGATGGATTACAATCATTAATTAAATATTCGTAATCTCTTTCTACATAGGTCGTATAAGCTGGAACAGTAATACCTTTTGATAACATTATTGCCAAATCAGATATCATCCATTCAGGTCTATTTTCTGAAATTAACAAACAACGATCTTTATCCTCTATAAACAATCTTAACTCTTGAGATAGTTTTAAAATATTTAAGTATGTTTCTTTCCATGTAAATTCATTTTCTAAATTTTTTAATGATTTCAAAAAAATTTGATCAGGCTTTTCTTTTAAGTACTGTTGATAAAAAAGTTCTAAGAGATTATTTTGTTTGTTTATTTCCATATCTTTTGGTGGGCGAAGAGAGAATCGAACTCTCACTTCTTGCGAAACACGATTTTGAGTCGTGCGCGTCTACCAGTTCCGCCATTCGCCCGCTAATTTGAATTAAATTATATTTAAATAGTATAAGAACTAAAATTATATTAAAACCAAAAAATGTTTCAAACTCTTTACAGGAAATGTTTAGATTTAGCATCACATAAGAGCTCAAACTTTTATTTGGGTTTAATTTCGTTTATTGAAAGTTCATTTTTTCCAATACCTCCGGATGTAATGATTGTGCCTATGGTCATTGCAAAGAAAAAAAAATACATAAAAATATTTTTGATAGCATCCATTTTTTCAGTTTTAGGAGGTGTTTTTGGATACTTCTTGGGATCATTTTTTTACGATCTATCTTTTAGTGTGATCGAGTTTTATGGATATGAAAATGAAGTTGAAAAATTAAAATATAATCTATCTATTGGACAGGGATTTTTAGCTTGGCTAAGTATACTCTTTTTAGCAGGTTTTACTCCTCTGCCTTATAAAGCTTTCACAATTGCTAGTGGATTAATTGGTTTTAATCTATTCATATTTATCCTTGTAAGTCTAATTTCTAGAAGTCTTAGGTTTTTTATTATTTCTTACTTGTCCTATAAATTTGGACATTTATTTACCAATTTTATGAACAAACATGGTTCAAAATGGTTTACTATTTTGGGAATATTACTTGTTATTATATTCTTAATAATATTTTTATTTTATAAATTCAATGTTTAACCTCAGCATAAAAAATTTATTTACAGGTATATTTTTAATAAGCTTTATTGCTTTAGTATCTGCATATTTTATAGAATACATTCTTGGCCATCAACCCTGTATTCTTTGTGTGTA
>CACKYY010000023.1 GCA_902604525.1 uncultured Pelagibacteraceae bacterium
TTTTTAGTTAAGTCATTAGTTGCAATAGTTCGAACAGTGACAGCTAATGTTTGCATTCCAGCATTTCCACCCATAGATGCTACTATAGGCATTAAAAAAGCTAGAACCACCATTTGTTCTATAGTTGCGCCAAATAAACTAATGCACCAAGTTGCTAGAAATGCAGTGAATAAATTAAGAAGCAACCAATTAAATCTTCTCTTTGTTTTTGTTAATACTCCATCTGTGATTTCCTCATCACCAACCCCTGCTAAACGTAACGCATCTTCCTCAGCTTCTTCTTTTAATACTGTTAGAACATCATCATTCATGATCATACCAACAAGCTTGTTGTTTTTATCAACAACTGCTGCTGAATTTAGATTGTAATTTTCAAATAAATTAGCAACCTCCTCCCTATCCATATCAACTGGTACTAATAATTGAGACTCTGACATTACGCTTGCCATTTTGGTATCTCTTGGTGACGTTAATACCTTAGAGGACGGAACAGTACCAACGGGATTAAAGTCTTCATTAACTATAAATATTTCTAAAAATTCCTCAGGAAGATCCTTGTTTTCTCTCAAATAATCAATTGTTTGTCCCACAGACCAGTTACTAGGGATAGCAGTAAATTCTCTTTGCATTAATCTAGCAGCAGTATCTTCTGGATAACTCAAACTCTCCAGTAAAGCAAAACGATCTTTAGGTGGTAAAGAACTAAGAATATTATTTTTGTCCTCTTCAGGGACATTTTCTAAAATAGATATCGCATCATCAGAGTCTAAATTTTTAACAATACTTACAATTGAGTCAGAAGATAAATTAGTAATAATTTCTGTTTGTATAGACTCATTTAACTCAACAAATACTTCTGGATCTATATTAAAATTATTTAGTTTAATTAAACTTTCTCTATCATTTTGACTTAGGTGTTCAATTATATCTGCTGCATCAGCTGGGTGCATTTCGCTGAAAGAATTAGTAATAAATTGAGCGTCATTGTTAGCTATTTTTGAGGTAACAACTCTGATATACTCTTTATTAAATTCAAAATTTACTTTTTTATCTTTAGTTTTTTTTGTTAAAGACATAGATCTACCTATAATTTAGATTTGCACTATTAATACATAATAAAGATAATACAATTTATAAATGAATATAGAGATCAAAAAGTCAGTAAAACCGGTAAATTATTTTGATGCCATAAATATTATGGAAGAAAGATTAGAGCATATATTTAACAATAAAGAGAAAGAATTAATTTGGACCTTAGAGCATGAGGAGATTTACACTGCTGGAACTAGTTACAACGAAAAAGATATTGTTGACAAATCGATCAAAATTATTGAAACAAACAGAGGTGGAAAAATCACTTGTCATGGTCCTGGGCAATTAATTTTTTACTTTGTTTTAGACTTAAGAAACAAAAAAGATATTAGAAAATTTATTAACTCTATTGAAAAAACAATTATAGAAACTTTAAAAACTTTTGATATAGAAACTTTTTCTGATAAAGATAATATTGGGATCTGGTATAATGATAATGGTAAAGTAAAAAAAGTTGCTGCAATTGGAGTAAGAGTAAAAAAATGGATTGCTTACCACGGTTTTGCTATAAATATAAAAAATAATTTAGATCAATATAAAAAAATCATACCTTGTGGGATAAAAGATAAAGGAATTACCAATTTAGTTAAAATTAAAAAAAAGGATTACTCAAAATTGGAAGATTTATTAATAGAAAAATTTATTTCAAACCTGAAAAACTAAGTCTTTTTGTTTTCAATAAATTTCTAAAATAATCAGGTAATAAAGCTGTATAAGTGTGTTTAACATTATTAATAATAAATTTTATTTGATATGAGTGAAGCATTAAATTTTTATTAAGGCCTCTCGTAGAATTTGATAATTTATATTTAATATCTCCAAAAATTGGCTGACCTAATGCATACAATTGTTTTCTTAATTGATGCTTACGACCAGTTATTGGCTTTAGTTCGACTAAGCTTGCCTCTGAATTTTTATCTAGCACTTTGTATAGTGTTTTAGCCTTTTCTATAATTTTTTTTTCTCCATCATATCTAATTAAGTCGTCATTCCATTCACCCGAATTTTTAACAAGTTCACCATGACAGATCGCTAAATAAGTTTTGTGAACTTTCCTTAGTCTAAATAAAGAAGTTAATAATTGTGCGCTTTCTCTATTTTTTGCCATAATAAATACTCCAGATGTATCTTTATCTAAACGGTGAACTGAAAATGGTTTTGTGCCTTGAAAGATTTCACTTTTAGAAAAAATATCAACAAGGTTTTTTTTTGATTTAGTTCCTCCTTGAACTGATATTCCAGAACTTTTATTCAATACTATAAAATTTTCATTATTATCTATTATTTGATCTTCATTTGATTTTATAACTTCCTTGGATGGTTTAAATTTAATTTTTTTTTGGACAACAGTATCTTTAAATTCGATATTAAATAAATCAATATTATCTTTTGTGCTAATTTTTTGTGAACTTTTAATTTTTTTTTTATTTAATTTAATTTTACCAGAGCGTAAATATTTTTCTATTAGTCCTTGGGGTATCTTTCCAAATTTAAACCTGACCCATCGGTCAATACGCATATCATTACACGTTGAATCAACGATGTAAGACTTTTTCATTACTTTAAATTTATGCTGATGCTTGTTTTTCTAAAGCTTTAGGTGCTTCTTTGGTTGTGTCTTTTTTTGGTTTATCTACTCTTTTTGCTTCTAAATCTCTATCAACAAATTCAATTATTGCCATTGGTGCATTATCACCATATCTAAATCCAGCCTTGATAATTCTAGTATATCCACCTTTTCTGTTTTCATATCTTTTAGAAAGTGTTTTTTTAACTTTATTAGCAGACTTAATATCTTGAAGTTGCCTAACTAACATTTTAGTTGTTTGTAAAGTTTCCTTCTTACCTAAAGTAATAATTTTATCTGCTTGAGGTTTTAAAAATTTAGCTTTTGGCAATGTAGTTTTAATCTGCTCATATTTTATCAAAGAATTAAGCATATTCTTTAATAGAGCTTTTCTATGTTCAGAAGTTCTATTTAACTTCTTATTAGCCATTCCGTGTCTCATTAGATGGCTTCCTCTAATTTTTTTGACATTTCTGCAATATTATCAGGCGGCCAGTTAGGTATTTCCATACCTAAATATAATGACATTCCTGTTAGAACTTCCTTAATTTCATTTAAAGATTTTCTTCCAAAATTAGGAGTCCTCAGCATTTCACCCTCAGATTTTTGAACCAGATCTCCAATGTAGATAATATTATCATTTTTTAAACAATTCATAGATCTAACAGATAATTCTAGCTCATCTACTTTTCTTAATAAATTTTTGTTGAATTCAGGTTCTGTAGAAACTTCTTTTACCGGGGCTTCAACTGGTTCATCAAAGTTAATAAACATTTTTAGTTGATCTTGAAAAATTCTTGCTGAATACGCAACAGCATCCTCAGCTGATATAGATCCGTTAGTTTCGACTTCCATAATTAGTTTATCGTAATCAAGTGCTTTTCCTTCTCTTGCAGTACTTACAGAAAATGACACTTTTTTTACTGGACTGTAAAGAGAATCTATAGCAATTAATCCTAATGGTGGCTCCTCAGGCTTATTAAGATCAGCTGGCACATAACCTTTTCCAGTGCTTACATTCATTTCCATGTGAAAAGAAGTGTTTTCGTCAAGATTACAAATTACTAATTCTGGATTTAATATTTCAACATCAGCAACAGGTGCAATATCGGAAGCTTTAATTTCACCTGGCCCTTTAGCATCTAAAACTAATTTTTTTGTACCTTCTGAATTACATTTTAAGGCTAAAGATTTAACGTTTAAAACAATATCTGTAACATCTTCTCTAACACCTTTAATTGATGTAAATTCGTGTAGAACACCATCTATTTGTATCGATGTAACTGCCGCTCCTCTTATAGAAGAAAGTAAAATTCTTCTTAGTGAATTTCCTAAAGTTAGGCCGTAGCCTTTCTCTAATGGTTCAGCAACTATTTTTGCATGAGTTAAATCATCACTTATTTGCACATCTAGTTTTGACGGCTTAATTAATGACTTCCAATTTTTAATATTAACATTTTCGACTTCCATTAAACTCTCCTTTTCTTTGGTGGTCTAGTCCCATTATGAGGCATGGGGGTAGTGTCCTTAATAGACAAAATTTTAAATCCTCTTGCTTGTAAAGCTCTTAAAGCAGTCTCTCTTCCTGATCCTGGTCCTTTTACCTCAACTGATAAAGTTTTCATCCCATACTCTAGTGCTTTTGAAGCAGCGGAGTCAGCAGCAATTTGTGCAGCATATGGTGTAGACTTTCTTGATCCCTTAAAACCTTTTTGACCAGCTGAAGCCCATGATATGACATTACCATTTGTATCAGCTATTGAAATTATTGTGTTGTTAAAAGTTGATTGTACATATGCAATCCCATTTAAAATATTCTTTTTAACTTTTTTCTTTTTTGAATAAGAGCTTTTTGCAATCTTTTTAGAAGATTTCTCAACCTTCTGATCGTTATTTTCAATTTTATCAGATTTTGCCATTACTATTTTTTAGTTGGTGTTAATTTTTTTCCTGCAATTGCTATTGCTTTTCCTTTTCTTGTTCTTGCGTTACATCTAGTTCTTTGACCTCTAACTGGTAATTTTTTTCTATGTCTAGTTCCTCTATAGCAAGCTAGATCTATTAATCTTTTAATACTGAGTGAATAATCTCTTCTAAGATCTCCTTCAACTTTAAAATTTTGGTCTATATACTCTCGTATTTTTAATATTTCATCGTCAGTAAGCTCGTTAATTCTTTTTGCTTTTGGGATTTCAAGTGATGAACAAATCTGATTGGAAAATCTATCTCCTATTCCGTAAATATATGTAAGTCCAATATGGACAAGCTTGTTCTGTGGAATATTGATACCTGCTATACGAGCCATAAGTTTTGTGATAAATTGTGCCTTTTATATAAGAAGATTAATCAAAGTCAACGCCTTAAACATTGATAAAAGTGTCAATTTTATTAGTTATTTGTTCGATTTCTCCACTTCCATCAATTTCGTGGAAATTTGAGTTTTTAGAATAAAAATCTAAAACTGGCTTGGTTGTTTCCATGTAAGTGTCATACCTTTTTAAAATTGTATCCAATTCATCGTCTAACCTTTTTTCAATGATTTTTCTTTTCTGGATTCGTTTAATTATTGTCTCTTTATTAACATTAAGAAAAAAAACAAAATCTATTCTCTGATTTGATTTATCAAGTAATAAGTCTAGATTTTTTGCCTGATTTATCGAGCGTGGATAACCATCAAAAATTAATTTATTTTTTTTTTTAGGATCGAATACTTGTTTTTCTAAAAGTTGATTAACAATATTATCACTAACAAATCTCCCATCATTCATAACATCGATAATTTGTTTTCCAATATCTGAATTGTTTTTAATTTCCTCTCTTAAGATATCTCCTGTTGAAATTTGAAAATTATCAAGTTTTTTTACTAAATATTTAGCTTGTGTTCCTTTACCAGCACCCGGAGGTCCAAATAAAATTATATTCACTTATCTACCAAATTTGGTTTTTTTAATTAATTGTTCGTACTGCGAACTCATCAATCTAGTTTGAATTTGCGTTACAGTGTCAATGGCAACTACTACAACAATTAAAATAGAAGCACCCCCTAAATAAAAAGGAATAGGATAATTTGCAATTAAAAATTCAGGCATTAAACATACCAAAGTTAAATATAAAGCACCAATAGTAGTAAGTTTGATAGAAATATTTTCAATGTACATTGCAGTACTTTCACCTGGTCTTATACCAGGAACAAATCCACCATATTTTCTTAAATTTTCTGCTGTCTCTGTTGGATTAAATGTTATAGATGTATAAAAAAAAGTAAAAAATATTATCCCAGATGCATATAGCAACATGTACAAAGGCTGGCCCTGAGTGAAAAATGAACTTAAATTTAAAAAAGTCTCATTATCTGAAAAAGAAAAATTTGAAAAAGTAACTGGTAATAATAAAAGTGCAGAAGCAAATATAGCAGGTATTACTCCTGCTTGATTTATTTTTAAAGGTAAATGTGATGACTCTCCACCATACATTTTGTTTCCCATTTGCCTTTTTGGGTAATTGATAAGAATTTTTCTAAGTGCTCTTTCCATAAATACAACAAACAATATTGTCAAAATCAGTAGAACAAAAATAGCTAAGATCATAAAAGTCGATACAGCACCTGTTCTTCCAAGTTCAAAAGTAGTTACCAGAGCTCTAGGTATTTCTGCAACAATCCCTGCAAAAATTATTAATGATATACCATTACCAATTCCTCTTTGGGTAATTTGTTCACCTAACCACATTAAAAATATAGTGCCAGCTACAATGGTTGATACAGTTGTAATCTTAAAGAAAGCTCCAGGATTAATCACTAAATCTGCTGAAGATTCTAAACCAACTGATAATCCGTAACCTTGTACAGTTGCTAATAAAACAGTTCCGTATCTAGTAATTTGTGTAATTTTTGCTCTACCAGTTTCGCCTTGTGCTTTTAGATTTTTAAAGTAATCAGAAACACCAGTTAAAAGCTGAACAATAATTGCAGATGAAATGTATGGCATAATACCAAGTGCAAAAATAGCCATTCGGCTAACAGCCCCGCCTGCAAATACGTTAAACATTCCAAGTAATCCCTTTTGATTACCATCCATCATTATCTTTAATTGTTCTGGATCTATGCCCGGTAAAGGAACAAATGTTCCAAATCTATATACTGCAAGAATAAAAATAGTAAATATTATCCTATTTCGTAAATCAGTTGTTGATGATGAATCACTCATATCAATTAACTATTTTTTTAGTTGAATAGATCCACCAATTTTTTCTAGTTTTTCTATTGCAGACTTTGAAGCTAAATCTGCTTCAATATTAATTTTGTCTTTTACTTCACCTGTGCCTAAAATCTTAAGTTTCTTTGAATTTTTGTTTATTAATTTCAACTTTTTTAATAACTCAGAATTAAGTACTTCATTTGGATTTATATTTTTCTTATCGATATATGATTGAATTTTTTCTAGATTTAAAATTGCTACTCGATCCTTTGAAATGGGATTAAATCCTCTTTTTGGTAATCTTCGATACAGTGGCATTTGACCACCTTCAAAACTTTTTATAGCAACACCAGACCTTGATTTTTGACCTTTAACTCCTCTACCAGATGTTTTACCTTTACCAGAGCCAATACCTCTACCAACTCTAATTTTGGATTTATTTATTTTTTCTCTATTATTTAAACTAATCATTATCCTCTTTTTTCAACTATTTCTGAAATTTTCTTATTTCTTATTGCAGATATTTGTTTGGGTGAATTTTGTTTCAACAATGCTTTCATTGTAGCCCTAATAACATTATGTGCGTTAGAAGTTCCCATAGATTTAGCTACAATATCTTTTACACCTAAAACTTCACAAACCGCTCTAACAGGTCCTCCAGCAATAATTCCTGTTCCTTTAGATGCTGCTCTTAAAACTATTCTGCCCGAACCATCTTTTGCTTTAACATCATGATGTATAGTTCTACCTTCCCTAAGAGGAATATAAGTAAGTTTTCTTCTAGCCATTTCATTAGCTTTTTTAATAGCATCTGGAACTTGTTTCGCCTTTGCATGAGCTATTCCAATTTTTCCAGCTTGATTACCAACTACAACTAGTGCTGAAAAACCAAATCTTCTTCCACCCTTCACAACTTTAGTAATTCTGTTAATGTGAACTAATTTTTCTAGTATATCGTCGTTTTTTTTATCTTTAAAATTTTCCATATTAAAATTCCATTCCATTTTCTCTTAAGGTTTCAGCAAAAGCTTTAACTCTGCCATGATATTTATACGAACCTCTATCAAAATAGATTTTAGTTATATTTTTTTCTTGAGCCTTTTTTGCTAATTTTTGTGCCACTAGTTTAGATAGTTCAGTTTTATTTACTTTTTCATTAGATTTAAGATCCTTTTCAACTGAGGATGCAGACAATAATGTCACCTTTTTAATATCATCAATTATTTGAGCTGAAATATTTTTTGCTGATCTAGAAATACTCAATCTAAATCTATCATTTGAAGCAACTCTTTTAACCTTATTGCTTACTCTAAACCTTTTTCTAATACTTGTGTTTAGTTTCATTATTTTTTCTTTCCTTCTTTTTTAAGAACATATTGACCTTTTTCTCTTATTCCCTTGCCTTTATAAGGTTCTATTTTTCTTAAGGTTTTAATTTTTGATGCAACAGCACCAACAAGTTGCTTGTCTGATCCTGTAATTTTTAAAGTTGTTTGTTTTTCAACTGCAATTTTAATCCCCTCAGGTATATCGAAATTAATATCGTGACTATATCCTAATTGTAAATTTAATTGATTACCTTTAAGAGCAGCTCTGTACCCTACTCCAACTAATTCTAAGGTTTTTTCATAACCAGCACTAGATCCTATAACTGCATTGTTTATTAAACTTCTGTTCATGCCCCAAAGTCTTTTTGAATTTTGATCAACTTTTTTTGGTTTTATTGATATTTCTTTTCCCTCTTGTATGTCTAAATTAAACATTTCAAGATCAATATTAATTGATTTTTTACCTAACGGACCCTCAATATTGATAACATTACCTGCTAAAGCAACTTTTACTTTTTCAGGAATTGATATATTTATTTTACCTATCTTAGACATTAAAATACCTTACAGATTATTTCTCCACCAACTTTTTGTTTTCTTGCATCGATATCTGTCATAACACCTTTTGGTGTAGAGATTATAGCAATACCAAGTCCATTATTAATTTTTGGTAGACCACTTGCACTTGAAAAAATTCTTCTTCCAGGCTTTGAAACTCTTTCAAAAGCACTTATAACTGGACTTCCTGAATGATATTTTAATTCTAATGACAAAGTAGGTTTCTTGTCTTCAGAATTTATTTTGAAATCTTTTATAAATCCTTCATTTTTTAATATATCAGCGATTTTTGTTTTAAAATTAGAAGAAGGCAATTCTACTTTTTTATGATTTCTAGCTTGAGCATTTTTAACTCTTGCAATCATATCTCCTATTGGGTCACTTAAACTCATAATTATCCTTTCTACCAGCTAGATTTAACTAATCCTGGTATCTTTCCTTGTAATCCTAATTGTCTTAATGCAATTCTCGAAATTTTTAATTTTCTATAAACTCCATGTGGTCTTCCTGTTATTTCACATCTATTCATGACTCTGGTTTTTGCTGAGTTTCTTGGTAATTTTGATAATTTTTGTTGTGCCTTGAATCTTTCTTCAAGTGTGATTTTCTTATCCATTACTATTTTCTTTAAAGCTGCTCTTTTCTTATAAAGCCTATCAGATAATTTAATTCTACTTTTGTTTTTATTTACCGCGCTCAATTTAGCCATTTTAATTATCTCCTTTTTTTATAAATGGAAAATTCATTTTTTCTAATAATGCAAAGCTGTGTTCTTTACTGATTGCCTTAATTACAATAATAATATCTAGACCTCTTACCTTATCAGCTCTCTCAAAACTAACCTCAGGAAAAATTATGTGTTCTTTGATACCAAAAGTGTAATTACCAAATTTATCAAAACCTTTTGGAGATAATCCTCTAAAATCTTTAATTCTGGGTAGCGCAATATTAACTAATCTATCTAAAAATTCATACATTTTGTTCTTTCTCAGTGTAACTTTTAATCCAGCATTAGATCCTTTTCTTGTTTTAAAATTTGCAACTGACTTTTTAAACTTTGTTGTAACTGGTTTTTGTCCAGTGATCTTGGCCATATCTTCTTCACATGATTTTAGAATTTTTGCATCTGAAGCATCTAAACCTAGACCCATATTTAAAACTATTTTTTCAATTTTAGGTGCCATATAAATATTTTTAAATCCAAATTGATCTTTCAATGCTGGCTGAATTTCTTTATTGAATATTTCTTTTAATCTAGGTGTCATTATTTTTTAGCCTCTTTTTTTTTCGCAGCTTTTTCATCAATTAATTTTAAATTAGACAAATGGATAAAGCTCTCTTTTGGAAAAATACCACCTTTTTTCTCTTTAGTTGTTTTAACATGTTTTTTAACCATGTTAATTTCCTTTACTTTTGCTCTATTATTTGATCTATCAATTTCAATAACTTCACCTTCTTTTTTTCTGTCTTTGCCAGTCAAAACTCTCACTTTTAAACCTTTTTTAATCATCTTATAAAACCTCCGGTGCTAATGATATGATCTTCATTTGACCTCTGCTTCTTAACTCTCTTGTAACAGGACCAAAAATTCTAGTACCAACTGGTTCTCCTTTATCATCTACTAAGACTGCTGCATTATTGTCAAATTTTACTTTTGAACCATCATTTCTATGAATTCCTTTTTTAACTCTGACAACAACTGCCTTATGAACTGTACCTTTTTTGACCTTACCTTTAGGTATAGCTTCCTTAACAGCTATAACTATAGTATCACCAATACTGGCATATCTTCTTTTAGATCCACCTAGAACTTTAATACATTCTATTCTTTTCGCACCAGTATTATCAGCTACCTGTAATTCTGTTTGTACACCAATCATTATTTAGTATTCTCCATAACTTGAAATTTTTTATTTTTTGAAAAAGGCTTACTTTCAATTATTGATACTTTATCACCAGTTTTGAATTTGTTATTTTCATCATGAGCATTATAGTTTTTTCTGATTCTTATTACTTTTTTAAGTACAGGATGTGAATACTTTCTCTCAACCATAACTGTTATGGTTTTGTTTGGCTTATCACTTATAACTACACCTGTAAGTATTTTTTTAGGCATTAATTTTTCCTTTTAATATAGTTTTTAATCTGGCTATTGTTTTTCTTGTTTCTCCAATTTTTGCTGGATTTGTTATTTGTGAGTTCATTTTCTGAAATCTAAAATTAAAAAGATCTTTTTTAAGTTTCTCAATATTTTTCAAGACTTCATCTTTTGATAATTTTTTTATTTCTTGCTTTTTCATTATACGTATCTCTTAATTGTTTTTGTTTTAATCGGTAATTTTGCAGAAGCTTTATACAAAGCCTCTTTTGCTATTTGTTCTGAAACACCATCAACCTCAAATAAAATTCTGCCCGGTTTAACTCTACAAGCAAAATACTCTGGTGATCCTTTTCCTTTTCCCATTCTGACTTCGATCGGTTTCTTAGAAACTGGTATATTTGGGAAAATCCTTGTCCAAACCCTACCTTGCCTTTTCATGTGTCTTGTTAAAGCAACTCTAGCAGCTTCGATTTGTTTACCAGTAACTCTTTCTGGTTGCAAAGCTTTCAATGCATACGCTCCATAATTTATAGTACTTGCTCTTGTAGCGGTGCCATGAATCCTACCTTTGTGAGCTTTTCTCCACTTTGTTCTTACTGGTTGTAACATTACTGTTTGCCCTCTTGTGGTGTTGCTTTATTTGTTTCTTGGCTAAATTCTCTAGCAAAAACTTCACCTTTATAAATCCAAACCTTAATTCCAATTATTCCGTAGGTAGTTAAAGCTTCTGCTTCAGCGTAATCAATATCTGCTCTTAATGTGTGTGAAGGTATACTTCCATCTCTTAGCCACTCAGTCCTAGCGATTTCATTTCCACCTAATCTTCCACTAACAGAAACTTTGATGCCTTTTGCACCTAGT
>CACKYY010000024.1 GCA_902604525.1 uncultured Pelagibacteraceae bacterium
GGCCCGTATTTACTTACTACAATTTTGAATGACAAAAATAATTCAAAAGATGAGGCAATAACAGAAGTTTATAAAATGCTAAGACCTGGAGAGCCACCAACTATAGAAATTGCTACTCAAATATTTAATAATTTATTTTTCAGTTCAGACAGATACGATTTGTCTGATGTAGGAAGAGTGAAAATGAATTCTAGATTAAATTTAGAATGTTCTGATAAAATTACTATCCTAAGAAATGATGATATTCTTGCAATTGTTCGTAAAATGTTAGATTTAAGAGATGGTAAAGATGAAGTTGATGATATTGACCACTTAGGAAATAGAAGAGTTCGTTCTGTAGGTGAGTTGGTTGAAAACCAAGCACGTATTGGTGTTTATAGAATGGAAAGAGCAATCAAAGAAAAGATGACTACTTTAGATGTAGAGTCTGCAATGCCTCAAGACTTAATTAACGCAAAACCTTTAACAGTTTCTTTAAAAGATTTTTTTGCAAGTTCACAACTTTCACAATTCATGGATCAAACAAATCCTCTTTCCGAAATCACTCACAAAAGACGGGTATCAGCATTAGGACCTGGTGGCCTTACTAGAGAGAGAGCAGGATTTGAAGTTCGTGATGTCCATCCAACACATTATGGTAGAATTTGTCCGATTGAAACTCCAGAAGGACCAAACATTGGTCTAATAAACAGTTTATCTACCTATGCAAAAATTAATAAGTATGGTTTTATTGAAAGTCCGTATAAAAAAGTTAAGGATGGAGTTGTTCAAGACAAAGTGGAATATCTTTCTGCAATGGAAGAAACCAAATATACTATTGCACAGGCAAACACTAAACTTGATAAGAATGGAAGAATTATAGAAGATTTAGTTTCATGCAGACAAAACTTAAACTTTCTTTTATCTAAGCCAGATACAATTGATTATATTGATGTTTCACCTAAACAATTAGTTTCAGTTGCAGCATCATTAATTCCTTTTTTAGAAAATGATGATGCCAACAGAGCTCTTATGGGCTCAAATATGATGAGACAGGCTGTTCCATTACTAAAACCAGAGTCACCTCTTGTTGGAACAGGTATTGAAAGTGATGTTGCACTAGACTCTGGTGTTACAATTGTAGCAAAAAGAGATGGTATTGTTGATAAAATTGATGGAAAAAGAATTGTTATCAAAGTAACTGAAGAAACAGAATTTAGTGAGTCTGGAGTTGATATTTATAATCTTCAAAAATTCAAAAGATCAAATCAAAATACATGTATTAATCAAAGACCACTCGTTAGAGTCGGAGATAAAGTTAAATCAGGAGATATAATTGCAGATGGTCCATCAACAAAACTTGGTGAACTAGCATTAGGAAAAAATGTTACTGTAGCCTTTATGCCATGGCAAGGTTACAATTTTGAAGATTCTATCCTTATTTCAGAGAGATGTGTAACTGACGATGTATTTACCTCGGTTCATATAGAGGAATATGAAATTATGGCAAGAGACACAAAATTAGGTGAAGAAGAAATTACAAGAGATATTCCAAATGTTAACGAAGAGGCGTTAAAAAATCTTGATGAGTCAGGTGTAGTTTACATTGGTGCAGAAGTTAACGCAGGTGATATTTTAGTAGGAAAAGTTACTCCAAAAGGTGACTCGGCATCAGGTCCAGAAGAAAAATTATTAAGATCAATATTTGGTGAAAAGGCTATTGATGTTACTGATACATCTCTAAGAATGTCTAGAGGAAGTAGCGGAACAATTGTCGATGTAAGAGTATTTAATAGACACGGTATTGAAAAAGATGAAAGATCAATAACCATTGAAAGAGCTGAAATTGAGGAAGTTCAGCAAGATAGAATAGTTGAAGAAGAAATTTTAGAGAGAAGTATCAAGCAAAGGGCAGGTCAAATTTTATCTGGAACATCTTTAGATAAAAAAATCAAAGATTTAGCTGAAGGGACAAAACTAGACTTTGAGGCCATAAGCAATCTTCCAATCAATGATGTTTTTAAAATTTCAAATGGAAATGCAGCAAATGAAACAACTCTTTTACAATTAAAAGATCAATACAATAAAGCTAAGCAAGATATTACTGAAAGGTTTGAGGATAAAGTTCTTAAAATTAGAAGTGGAGATGATTTACTTCCAAGCGTAATGAAAATGGTAAAAGTTTTTGTTGCTATCAAAAGAAGATTAAGACCTGGTGATAAAATGTCTGGAAGACATGGCAACAAAGGTGTGGTTAGCAAAATCGTTCCAGTTGAGGATATGCCCTATCGTGAAGATGGTAGACCTGTTGACATAGTTCTTAATCCACTAGGTGTTCCTAGCAGGATGAATGTAGGTCAGATTTTAGAAACTCACCTAGGCTGGGCTTGTAAAGAATTTGGGGAGGAAGTTAAAAAATTAGTAAATGAGAACAGTAAAAAAATTGAAAAAACTGCAAAAATAGCAAGTTTTTTAAAATCTGTTTATGGAGAGGAAATCTTTAACGATAAAGTAGATAAATTAAGTAAGAACGAATTTAAAGATTTGTGCGAAAATTTACAAAATGGAATAGCAATATCAACTCCTGTATTTGATGGAGCTAAAGAAAAAAATGTTACTGAAATGCTTGAATTAGCAAAATTACCAGGTTCTGGTCAAACATATCTATGGGATGGAAGAACAGGTGAGAAATTTGATAGACCAGTAACAGTTGGAATTATTTACATGTTAAAACTTCATCACTTAGTCGAAGATAAAATTCATGCAAGATCAACAGGGCCTTACAGTTTGGTCACACAACAGCCACTCGGAGGTAAAGCTCAACTTGGTGGTCAAAGATTTGGTGAAATGGAAGTTTGGGCACTTGAGGCTTATGGTGCTTCATATACCCTTCAAGAAATTTTAACCGTTAAGTCTGATGACGTAGCGGGTAGAGTTAAAGTTTACGAGACAATCGTTAAAGGTGAAGAGAACTTTGAGTCGGGAATTCCAGAGTCCTTTAATGTATTAGTTAAAGAAATTAAATCATTAGCATTAAACGTGGAACTTAATTAAATGAAAAAAGAATTAACAGATCTATTTAAAAATACTGAAATATCTGAAGCTCAAAATTTTAATAGTATTAAAATTTCTCTTGCTAGCCCTGAGAAAATTAAATCATGGACTTATGGTGAAATAAAAAAACCTGAAACAATAAACTATAGAACTTTCAGACCTGAAAAAGATGGTTTATTTTGTGCTAGAATTTTTGGTCCAATTAAAGACTATGAATGTTTGTGTGGAAAATACAAACGAATGAAATTTAGAGGAATTATTTGTGAGAAATGTGGTGTTGAGGTTACCAAATCAAATGTAAGAAGAGAAAGAATGGGCCATATTAATCTTGCAACACCAGTAGCACACATATGGTTTTTAAAATCTCTGCCTAGTAGAATTGCCCTAGCTGTAGATATGAAGCTTAAAGAAATAGAGAGAGTACTTTACTTTGAGAATTTTATTGTCATAGAACCTGGTTTAACTGGTCTACAAAAAAATCAATTATTAAATGAAGAGGAATTAGCAAAATATCAAGACGAGTTTGGTGAAGAATCGTTTTCTGCAGGAATAGGTGCTGAAGCTGTTCTTGAAATGCTTAAAAATTTAGATTTAGAACAAGAGAGAAAAAATTTAGTTAATTTTATTAAAGAAACAAAATCAAAAGTTAATGAAGAAAGAGCAATAAAAAGACTCAAATTAGTAGAGTCATTTATTGAAACTGGCCAAAAGCCAGAGTGGATGATTATGACAGTTGTACCTGTTATTCCACCTGAATTGAGACCTCTTGTTCCATTAGATGGTGGTAGATTTGCAACTTCAGATCTGAATGATCTTTATAGAAGAGTAATCAACAGAAATAATAGGTTAAAAAGATTAATGGATCTTAAAGCTCCAGATATTATTGTCCGAAACGAGAAAAGAATGCTCCAAGAGTCTGTTGACGCATTATTTGATAATGGAAGAAGAGGTAGAGTAATTACCGGTACAGGTAAAAGACCTCTTAAATCACTTGCTGAAATGCTCAAAGGTAAGCAAGGTAGATTTAGACAAAACTTATTGGGAAAACGTGTAGATTACTCTGGTAGATCTGTAATAGTTGTTGGTCCAGATTTAAAACTACATGAATGTGGTTTACCTAAAAAAATGGCTTTAGAATTATTTAAACCATTTTTATATGCAAGATTAAACAAATTAGGTTTAGCATCGACTATTAAACAGGCAAAAAAACTTGTTGAAAAAGAAACCAATGCAGTTTGGGATGCACTTGAGTTAATTGTAAGAGAGCACCCTGTATTACTAAATAGAGCTCCAACACTTCACAGACTTGGAGTGCAAGCTTTTGAACCAAAATTAATTGAGGGAGATGCAATTGAACTTCACCCTTTAACATGTGCAGCATTTAATGCTGATTTTGATGGTGACCAGATGGCTGTACACGTGCCACTAAGTTTAGAGGCACAGTTAGAGGCAAGAATTTTAATGTTATCAACTAACAACATTCTTTCACCTTCAAATGGTAAACCTATTATCGTTCCAAGTCAGGATATGATCTTAGGAATTTATTATCTTTCGCAGGAGCCGGTTACCGACAAGCCAGCTGGTTACTTTGTTGATTCTGATCAAATTGAATTTGCATTATCCTCTGGTCAGATAAAGGTACACAGTACAATTATATCTAGATTTGAAACTATTGATGATAAAGGAAATAAAAAATTTGAAAAATATACCTCAACAGCTGGAAGATTTTTGCTAGCAAATTTATTACCAAAAAATAATTATATTAAATTTTCTTTAATAGATAGATTATTACCTAAAAAAGTAGTTTCAGAAATTATTGATATTGTTTTTAGATTTTGTGGTCAAAAAACTACAGTTATATTTTGTGATAAGCTAAAAGATTTAGGATTTAAGCACGCGTTTAAAGCTGGAATATCATTTGGTAAAGATGATCTAGTAATTCCTGAGAGTAAAACACAATTAATTGATGATACTAAAAAGTTAATTGCTGACTATGAAACACAGTATGCAGAAGGTTTAATTACAAGAGGTGAAAAGTACAATAAAGTTGTTGATGCCTGGTCTAAGTGTACTGACAAAGTAGCTGGTGAAATGATGAAGGGTATATCTGCAACTGAAAAAACATCAGAGGGATTAAAAATTAATTCAGTATTCATGATGGCCGATAGTGGTGCAAGAGGTTCTGCTGCCCAAATGAAACAATTAGCTGGAATGCGAGGTCTAATTGCAAAACCATCTGGAGAAATTATTGAGAGTCCTATTATTTCTAACTTTAAAGAAGGTTTAACAGCTTTAGAATATTTCAATTCAACTCACGGAGCAAGAAAAGGTCTTGCTGATACCGCACTTAAGACTGCGAGTTCTGGTTATTTAACAAGAAGACTTTGTGATGTAGCTCAAGATTTAACTGTAACTAAAAAAGCTTGCGACTGTAAAAAACCTGGTTTTATAGAACTATCTGAAATTTTAGAAGGTGGAAATGTCGTTGTTAGTTTGTCAGAAAGAGCTCTAGGAAGAGTAACTTTTGATGAAGTTAAACATCCTTTAACTGGTGAGATTATTATTAAAAAAGAAGAAATGATTGATGAAGCTGGCTGTGATAAAATTGATGCTGCTGGTGTAAAAGCTATAAAGGTTTACTCTGTCATGACCTGTGGATCTAAAGAGGGAGTTTGTGCAACTTCTTATGGAAGAGATCTGTCTAGAGGAAAAATGGTACATGTAGGTGAGGCAATTGGTATGATCTCTGCTCAATCTATTGGTGAGCCAGGAACTCAATTAACAATGAGAACTTTCCACGTTGGTGGTACTGCATCTGTTAAACAAGACTCTCAGATTGTAACTAAGAATGATGGAACCTTAAAAATCTTAAATTCAAATATACTTGAAGACTCTAAGAAAAATTTAATTGTTATGGGAAGAAATACACAGCTTTCTATTGAGGATGATAATGGTGTTCAGATAGCAGTTTATAAAGTTGCTTATGGTTCAAGATTATTTTTTAACAATGGAGATAAAGTTAAAGCAAACACAAAAATTTGTGAATGGGATCCATATACAACACCAGTTATAGCTGAGAAAAGTGGTGAAGCTAGTTTTGTTGATTTGATTGATGGTGTTTCTATTCAAGAAACTACAGATGATGCAACTGGGATATCTTCAAAATCTGTAATTGACTGGAGAGGTCAATCTAAAAGTACTGATTTAAAACCAAGAATTACTTTAAGAGATGAAAAAGGAAATGTAATTAAAAAAGCTGACGATAACGAAGCTAGATATTATTTAGTTCCAGATTCAATTCTATCTATAAAGGATGGTCAAAAAGTGTTCGCAGGAGATGTAATTGCAAGATTACCTAAAGAGACTACTAAAACAAAAGATATTACTGGTGGTCTACCAAGAGTTGCTGAGTTATTTGAAGCAAGAAAAGCAAAAGATAGCGCAATTATTGCAGAAAATGACGGACAAGTTGTTTTTGGCAAAGAAGTCAGAGGAAAACAAAGAGTTTCAATTGTACCAGAAGACGGAGCAGAACCCTCAAATTATTTGATACCAAAAGGTAAGCATATTAACTTTAATCCTGGCGAAAAAATTCAAAAAGGTGAATATCTTCTTGATGGTCAGCCATTACCACATGACATACTAAGAATATTAGGAATAAAAGAATTAACTGAATATTTTGTTAACCAAGTTCAAGAAGTTTACAGATTACAGGGTGTAATCATTAACGATAAACACATTGAAACTATTTTAAGACAAATGTTGAAAAAGGTTGAGGTAAAGGTGTCTGGAGATTCATCATATTTACCTGGTGAAATTGTGGATAGAATTAAATTCGAAAATACAAATGAAAAATTAGTTGCTGAAGGTAAAGACCCTGCTGTTGGTGAAAGAGTGTTAATGGGTATCACTAAAGCATCTTTACAAACCGAGTCATTTATTTCTGCAGCATCCTTCCAAGAGACTACTAGGGTATTAACGGATGCAGCTATTAAAGGTAAAGTTGATCCATTAAATGGCCTTAAAGAGAACGTTATTGTTGGTAGATTAGTGCCTGCAGGAACTGGAAATATTAAAAATAATTGGAACAAAAAAGCTCTTAAGGATGATAATGACTTCTTGTCTGAACAAGAAAAAATTGAGAGCTCAGAACCATCTGAAACACAAGTAAATCAGTAAAAAAATCGCTTAATACTTGAACTTTTAGTTTGACAATGGTCAATTAATAAGTATTTTGGCGGTGTTTTTGGTTGGAATGTAGTGCTTCTAACAGTGCTAAACGCTGCCACAAAATAACCTGTCAGTTATTTTCATCTAAAAATAAATTAATTAATTATTAAATTTTTATGCCAACAATTAACCAATTGTTAAGAAAAAAAAGAGTTAAACAAGTATCCAGGAATAAAGTTCCTGCTTTACAAAAACAACCTTTAAAGAGAGGTGTTTGCGTAAAAGTTTATACGACTACTCCAAAAAAACCTAATTCAGCTTTAAGAAAAGTTGCAAGAGTAAGATTGTCGAATGGTTTTGAAGTTACAGCTTATATTCCAGGTGAAGGTCATAATCTACAAGAACACTCTGTAGTTTTAATTAGAGGTGGAAGGGTAAAAGATTTACCAGGTGTTAGGTATCATATTCTTAGAGGTAATCTTGATACACAAGGCGTTGCTAATAGAAAACAAAGAAGATCTTTGTACGGAACAAAAAAAGGTAAGTAATGTCTAGAAAAAAAACTCAGCCTAAAAAAAATGTTGTTCCAGATCCAAAATTTAACTCAACAATAATTCCAAAACTAATAAATAATATTATGTATGATGGCAAAAGAGGCGTTGCTGCTAAAATTGTTTATGATGCAATCGATAAAATTAAAACCAAAAGCAAAGATGAGCCAATTAATATTTTTAATGAAGCTATCAATAACATTAAACCAACAGTAGAAGTTAGATCAAGAAGAGTTGGTGGTGCAACTTACCAAGTACCTGTGGAGGTAAAAAGTAAGAGAGCACAAGCTTTAGCGATTAGATGGTTAGTGGATTCAGCAAGAAAAAGAAAAGATAAACATATGTCAGATAAAATTTTTAATGAACTTTTTGATGCATATGAAAAAAAAGGTGCTGCAGTCAAAAAAAGAGAGGATGTTCATAAGATGGCAGAGTCTAATAAGGCTTTTGCACATTTTAGGTGGTAGAAAATTATGGCTAGAACTCATACTTTAGATAAATATAGGAATATTGGGATCATGGCCCATATAGATGCTGGTAAAACAACTACTACTGAAAGAGTTTTATATTACACAGGTAAAAGTCATAAAATTGGAGAAGTTCATGATGGTGCTGCAACAATGGATTGGATGGAACAGGAACAAGAAAGAGGAATTACAATTACATCAGCAGCAACTACTTGTTTTTGGAATGATCATAGAATTAATATAATCGATACACCAGGTCACGTAGATTTTACAATCGAAGTTGAAAGATCACTTAAAGTTTTAGATGGAGCTGTTGCAGTATTTGATGGTGTAGCAGGAGTAGAGCCACAATCAGAAACTGTATGGAGACAAGCAGATAAATATAAAGTTCCACGAATTTGTTTTGTAAATAAACTAGACAGAACTGGTGCTGACTTCTTTAGATGTGTAGATATGATTAAAGATAGATTAGGTGCAAAACCTTTAGTGCTTCAGGTTCCGATAGGTGCAGAAGCTTCTCTAACAGGTGTTGTTGATTTAGTTAAAATGAAAGCACAAGTATGGAAAAACGAAGCTCTGGGAGCAGAGTGGGAATATAAAGATATCCCAGATGATTTAAAAGAAATTTCAGAAAAATATAGAACAGAATTAGTTGAAACAGCAGTTGAGCAAGACGAAAAGTTGATGGAAGCTTATTTAAATGGAGATGAAATCAAAGAAGAAGATTTAATTAAATGTATTAGAAGTGGAACTTTAAATTTTGGTTTTGTACCAGTTTTGACTGGTTCAGCTTTTAAAAATAAAGGTGTACAGCCTTTACTTGATGCTGTTGTACATTATTTACCAAGTCCAGTTGATATTGGTTCCATTAAAGGAACCAAATTAGGGTCTGAAGACGAGATGGAAATGAAATTTGATGACAATGTTCCTTTTTCAGCTCTTGCATTTAAAGTTGCTAATGATCCATTTGTAGGGTCTTTAACTTTTATAAGAATTTATTCAGGGACAGTAAAAACTGGAACTGCTGTTTTTAATTCTTCTAAAGAAAAAGAAGAAAGAGTTGGAAGAATGCTTTTAATGCATGCTAACTCTAGAGAAGACATTAAAGAGGCTAATGCTGGAGACATTGTTGCTTTAGCGGGATTAAAAAATACCATTACTGGTCATACTTTATGTGATGAGGAAAATTCTGTTTTACTCGAACCTATGGAATTCCCTGATCCAGTTATTGAAATTGCAGTAGAGCCAAAAACAAAAGCTGACCAAGAAAAAATGGGTGAAGCTTTAGGTAGATTAGCAAAAGAGGACCCATCATTTAGAGTAACTTCTGATGAAGAGTCTGGTCAAACCATCATTAAAGGTATGGGTGAGTTACATTTAGATATTATTGTTGATAGAATGAAAAGGGAATTTAAAGTCGAAGCTAATGTTGGCGCTCCTCAAGTTGCATATAGAGAAACAATTGAAGCTGCATCTGAGGTTGAATATACACATAAAAAACAAAGTGGTGGAGCAGGACAATTCGCTAAAGTTAAATTATTAGTTGAGCCACAAGAAGCCGGTAAAGGAAGAGAAGTCGAGAGTAAAATTAAAGGCGGAGCAATTCCTAAGGAATTCATACCGGGTGTAGAAAAGGGAATTGAAACAATATCAGATGGTGGAATTTTAGCTGGTTTTCCAATGATAGATTACAAAGTAACTATTTTAGATGGACTTCATCATGATGTTGACTCAAGTGTGTTAGCTTTTGAATTAGCTAGCAGAGCTTGTTTCAAAGAAGCGTGCACAAAAGGTGGTTTAAAGTTATTAGAACCAGTGATGAGAGTTGAAGTAGTAACACCAGAAGATTATATGGGTGATGTTATAGGAGATCTAAATAGTAGAAGAGGTCAGATAAGCACTCAAGAGCAAAGAGGAAACGCAACTGTAATTACAGCAATGGTGCCTTTAGCAAATATGTTTGGATACATTAATAATTTAAGATCAATGTCACAAGGTAGAGCACAATATTCTATGTTTTTTGATCATTATTCTAAAGTCCCACAAAATGTACAGGACGAAGTAACTAAAAAGATCGCAGGGTAATTATGGAAAAGCAGAATATTAGAATTAAACTTAGAGCCTACGATAACAAAGTATTAGATGCATCAACTGAGGAAATAGTAAATACAGTAAAAAGAACTGGTGCTACAATTAAAGGACCAATCCCTTTGCCGACTAGGATAGAGAGATATACTGTATTAAGATCTCCTCATATTGACAAAAAAAGTAGAGAACAATTCGAGACTAGAACGCACAAAAGATTAATAGATATTATTGAACCAACACCTCAAACAGTAGAAGCATTAATGAAATTAGACTTAGCTTCTGGTGTAGATGTAGAAATAAAAATATAATTATGAGTGAAATAGCTTTAATAGGTAAAAAAATTGGCATGACTAGAGAATTTTATAAATCTGGTCAGATAGTTCCGGTTACAGTTTTAAAAGTTGAGAAGGCTAGAGTAATTCAAGTTATCGAAGAAACAAACCGTGGATATAAAGCAGTACAGATTGGATATGGTAAGATTAAAAATTCAAAACTAACAAAAGCTATGAAAGGTTTTTTTGCAAAAAAAAATACTGAAGCAAAGAAAAAATTAAAAGAATTTAGGGTAAATGACACTTCCGCATACAAAGAAGGTAATGAGTTCGGTTTGGAAATTTTCAAGGATACTAAATTTGTAGACACAAGATCAAAAACTATTGGTAAAGGTTTTGCAGGTGCTATGAAAAGACACAATTTTGGTGGCTTAAGAGCCAGTCATGGAGTATCTATTTCGCACAGAGCACATGGTTCAACAGGTCATAGCCAAGATCCAGGAAAAGTTTTCAAAGGTAAGAAAATGGCAGGACATATGGGTGACAAATTAAGAACTATGCAAAATATTGAAATTATCAAAACAGATTTAGAAAACGAACTACTTTATTTAAAAGGATCAATTCCAGGTTCAAAAAATTCAGAAGTATTGGTTAAGGGTTCAGTAAAAAATATTAGTAAAATGACTATGACCGAAAAACTAGCAGCTGCTGAGCAAGCGAAAAAAACACCTGATAAAAAGAAAAAATAATGAAATTAGATAAAATTAGTATTGATGGAAAAAAAGACAGCATTGAGGTGCTAGATAAAATTTTCTCAGCTAAAATTAATAACAAACTTGTTAGCAGCGTACTTTATAAAACAAATGCAAATTATAAAGGCAGACATGCAAAAACTAAGCAACAAAATGAAGTTAGAGGCCCAACTTCAAAAATTTATGCACAAAAAGGCACT
>CACKYY010000025.1 GCA_902604525.1 uncultured Pelagibacteraceae bacterium
ATCTTTTAATCTTTGTTTTAAACTGTCAAAATCTTTTCTAGACAAATGAACTCCAAAATGTGGAACTGAAACATTTCCCATATCGACATCATGTCTTTCGCTATCCAATTTATGCTCACTTTTATGAAGAGTTAATTCGTTTCCCCAAAAATCAACATCTGCCCACTCTTGAGCTGAATTATCTAATCTGCATCCTAAAGTTTCACTATAAAATTTTTTCGCTATTTCTAAGTCTCCACATGGAATTGCTAGGTGAAAACAGTTAGTGTTTTTGTACATAAATTATCCTTTAATTACTGAATATAATCACTATATAACCTGTAAATTTAAATTCAACCATCATATATATGAATGACTTTTTACAATCAATAATTGACCGAGATCCTGCGGCTAGATCAAAATTAAGTTTAATTTTAACCTACCCTGGTGTTAAGGCAGTTTTTTTTCATAGGGTGGCAAACTTTTTTAGCACAGCAAAATTTGATTTGATTGCAAGAATCATTTCACAATTTTCAAGATTCATGACTGGTATTGAAATTCATCCTAAAGCAAAAATAGGAAAAAATTTATTTATTGATCATGGTATGGGTGTTGTAATTGGTGAAACATCTGAGATTGGTGATAATGTAACTATTTACCATATGGTAACTTTGGGAGGAATAGCTCCAAGTATAAATTCAAATGATCAAAGAAATGTTAAACGTCATCCAACTATTGAAAATGAAGTTGTAATTGGGTCAGGTGCACAAGTTTTGGGTCCAGTTACTGTTGGGTGTTGTGCAAAAATTGGAGCAAATGCTGTAATTACAAAAGATGTTCCTGAGAAAGCTGTAATGGTTGGGATACCTGCAAAAAATGTTGGTATGGCAGACAGTGAATTTAAACCATATGGTATTACTCCTGATAGTGATAAAAAATCAGAATAATGAATGATTTACAAAATGACTTTATTTCAGGGATTGGAAATACTCCTTTAATAAAATTAAGAGCTGCATCAGAAATAACTGGATGTAATATATTTGGAAAAGCAGAATTTTTAAATCCCGGAGGCTCTGTTAAAGATCGAGCAGCTCTAGCTTTAATCAAAGATGCACAAGAAAAAAAATTAATTACCAAAGGTGGCACAGTTGTTGAAGGTACAGCTGGAAATACTGGGATTGGTTTGGGGCTTTTAGGAAATTCATTAGGTTATAAAACTATTATTGTAATGAATGATAATCAAACTCAAGAAAAAAAAGATATTCTCAAAAATCTTGGAGCAGAACTAAAACTAGTTCCAGCTAAACCCTATAAAGATGATAACAACTTTGTAAAAGTTGCAGCAAGATTAGCCGATGAACTTAGACCTTCTAATAACAATGGAGTAATTTGGGCTAATCAATTTGATAATACTGCAAATGCCAAAGGTCATTACGAAGGAACAGGTAAAGAAATTTGGGATCAAACCAATGGTAAAGTTGATGGATTTGTATGTTCTTCAGGAACTGGAGGGACAATTTCAGGGGTTAGTAATGCTCTTAAAGAAAAAAATAAAGATATAAAAATTTTCCTTTCAGATCCAAAAGGTTCTGCTCTTTATAATTATGTAAAAAACGGAGAATTAAAATCTGAAGGTGGATCAATAACGGAGGGAATTGGATCTAGTAGAATAACAGCAAATTTTAAAGATGCTAAAATTGATGACGCTTATTCAATTGATGATCATGAGGCATTGCCAATTCTTTATGATTTAATTCAAAATGAAGGATTGAGCTTAGGGACTAGCTGTGGGATTAATATTGCAGGGGCTGTTAGAATGGGTAAAGAATTAGGGCCTGGAAAAACAATTGTTACAATTCTTTGTGATAGAAGTGATAAATATGCTACTAAAATGTTCAATAAAGAGTTCTTAAAAGAAAAGGGACTACCAATACCTAATTGGTTTTAAACATATATTTTATCAGCTAATCCATAAGTAAGAACCGCACTTAAGATTGTAAGTACTAAAGGAGCATAAATTGCTTCATCTGAGGTTTTATCTGTATGTCCAAGTTTATTTATTTTAGTGCTGTAAAAACCAACTATAAATGCTGACAAGTTTTGTAAGAAAATTAAATTAAAAAATCCCCAAGTTGCTTCTAAGCCGTTAGGTCTAATGAAACCAACATATATTGCCATTACTGTTGAACCGATAAATATAGATCCAAAAAATCTAACTACGCTAGCTCCAGTAGCATCCATCCCATATTGGTTTAAAAAGGATTGAGTTTGAAAAACACATCTAAATCCATAATACGCAAAACCTATAAAATGAATTAAAAAAACTATTAAATAAAAAATTCCATTAAATTTTTCGATCATTAGATAATTCTATCAAAAGTTTGTTAAATTAAAAAATTTTTTTAAAGTTTTCCCCATCAAGTTGTAAATTACACTAGTAGCGTCAAATGAACATTTCCATAACGTTATTTCACTATGTATTTTCGACTAGTTCTAGTTACAATTCGCAGAGTTAAAATATGACTGCATACCAAAGTTGCGATCATAACATTACTTTAACAATTATTTGCTAGGTTAAGATTATTTAATTTAATTATAGGAGTAATAGATGGACGCAAAAGAAGTAGTTAAAAAAGGATATGAACTTTTTGGTAAAGGAGAAATGGAGTCATTTATGGAAATGGTACATGATGATATCACTTGGATTTATCCTGGAGATAAACATCCAATGTCAGGAACTCATAAAGGCAAAGAGGCATATATGAAAACCATGATGCAAGTCCCACAACTTTGGAGTAATTTTTCAGTAACCCCAGATATGATGATTAGTGAGGGAAACAAAGTGTTTGTTAAGGCAACCGCTAAGGCAGATGGAATGGATACTATTTTTGGTCATTACTTTGAAGTAGGTGATGATGGTAAACTGACAATGTTTATTGCGTTTGACGACACACTAAGCATGTTCAATGCAATGAAGAAATAAGGAAATAAAATGAAAAAAACAATATTAACATTAATAATTTCACTATTAACAACCTACTCTCTAGCTGAAACAGGTAAATTTAATGCCTCTGGAGCAGGGTCTTGGGCAGTAAATGTAATGGATGGTGGAAATGGAAATATGAGTATTACATATGATGGTAATGCTGGTCTGTCCGATAAAGAAGGAAGTATTTTTGACAAGTCTACAATGCACTGTATTGGAGGATTAACATTAGTTGCAGGTAAATTTGATGACGAAACAGGTATGTGTACTTTTTATTTAATGGATGGCGAAAAGGTTTTTATTAATTACAAAGGTAAAGGAACTGGAGGCCAAGGTGGATCTGGAGATTTTGTAATTGTTGGTGGAACTGGGAAATATGAAAAAATTTCAGGAACTGGTTTCTCAAGCAGACAAAATCTTAAAGGTAAAGCTGGGATGGCTCATTCATTAAATCAAATGAGTGGAAACTATACTTATTAATTAAACAAAAAAGGAGATAAACAATGAGAAAAACAACATTGGTATTACTATTTAGTGCTGTTCTTTCATCAACCGCAATTGCAGGGATGTCTGATAGTGATAAATCTAGAGCTTGGGAATGTAGCGGGATTTATATGGCCAACTACTTTTTGCCATCTGGTGAAACTTTTGAATACAGTATGAAAGAAAAATCAATGGCATCCGTAAAAGTTCTTAAATCTTATGCTTTAGAAATAGGAATTCCTGAAAAGGAATGGGATGATGGAGTAAATAAAGCTGTCGATAAGTTTTATGGCTCAAAATACGATGAAGCAAAAACAGAGGCTTGTCACACTTTTGTAAATTCAGCTGTTCCAGGTGGTGAAGAACGAGTAAAAAAAGTAGTGCAGACTTTATATTAAATTTAAGAAAGGAGAAAAAATGGATAAAGAAATGCTAGTGTTAGTAAATTTTAAAGAAGGTAAAATGGAAACTTTCATGGGATGGATGCAATCTGACGAGGGTATGGGTGTAAGAAAAAGTGTTGCCTACCCAGAAAAAACTATTGGAGCAATGAAGCCTGATAAAACAGGTATGTTGTTCAAAGTTACAGTCCACAATGAAGCTGGAATGAAAGAGTTTGTATCTGGAAATAATCCAACAGCTAAAGCGATCTATGCAGAATGTATAGAAAGTGCTCAGCTATGGGAAATGACAGAGAAAAGTCTTTAATTTGAAAGGAGAAATATGAAAAATTATATAGTAACTCATACTTTTAAATCTAAAGAGGCGAAAGCTAAAATGATGGAAGTTGTTGGCTCAATGTCTAAAGAGGATATGGTCAAATCAATGTCTGGAGAAAATGCGAAGTGTCAAATGAGCTGGAATACTCCAGGAGATAATCTGACTATGTTTTGTTGGTGGAAAGGTACTGATACTGAGTCGATCAACAAACAATTAACACCTATGAATGATTTCTTTGAACCTCATAAATTTGCTGAGTGTACGGATGAGATTATAGATTTTAATGCTTAATTAAAAAAAAATGCAAGCTGGCTATGCTATTTTTAATATAGAAATAACTAATCCAGAAGATTACAAGGAATATGTTGAAAAAGTTAAACCTATTGCAGAAAAATTTGGTGGTGATTACATAATAAGAGGTGGTACAAACCAAATTATAGAAGGGACTTGGCAATATAGTAGAACTGTTGTTATAAAGTTTCCTTCCTATGAAAAAGCATTGGAATGGTACAATTCGGAAGAATATCAACCAATAAAACAAATCCGATTAGTTAATGCAAACACTAATGGGATAATAATACAAGGAGCATAAAAATGTCGATATTAGAAAAATATAGCGCTGCTTTGAAAAACAAAGATGAAGCAGCAATGAATGAACTTTTGCATGATGATTTTAAATTTACAATGCATAAGTCAGGAAATGTTTTAAATAAAAGTGACGTAATGAAATGGGCTATGAGTGGTGACATTAATCAAGATAAAGTAAGAATAGTTTACGAAAATGATGAAGTAGGTGTTCATCATGCTTTTGTAACATTTAATGATGGTAATGTTGAAGCTGTAATGGCTGTTTATAAATATAAAGATGGAAAAATAGCAAGCTTGGAGACAGGCGCTACTCCAATACCTAAATAATTATATAAATTTAGCGAGATATCATTTAAAGTCATAAAATGAGTCTCGCTACTTCCTACCTTTTTCTAGGAATTGCTGTTTTCCTAGGTGTTACTTCTAATAGTTTTGCAAAAAGTGCTGAGGGTTTTACTCTTCTGTTTCCAAGCATCATTACAGCAATCACTATAGTTCTCTGTATGTATGCACTTTCTTTGGTTATGAAAAATATACCTATGGGTATAACTTATGCGTCATTTGCAGGACTGACTATTATAGCAACTGTGATTGTTGGTGTTATTAGATTTAATCAAATACCTAATTTATATTCATTAATTGGATTAGCTCTTATAATCATTGGAGTGCTGATGGTTAACTTATTAGGAAATAATTAAATATGATTAAAAAAAAATATGCACAATTTGTTTTTATTTTCTTAATGTCTTTTGGAATGAGTTTAATTATGAGTGGTGTTGTTGTAGCTGTTAATACGAGTTTAACAGATGGATTTTTTGGAAGGTGGTTTTATTCTTGGATGTTTGCTTTTCCTGTTGCTCTAATAGCTGCTATTATAATAGCACCAATGATAAAATCCCTCATAGATAAAATTACAATAGATTAAATATGAAACCTTTTTTAGGATATTTATTTTTAGCAAATGGGATTATATTTGGAATAGCCTCAAACAGTCTTGCTAAAATTTCTGATGGTTTTACAAAATTTACTCCATCTTTCTTATGTATATTATTTATGTGTATTACTATGTTTTCAATAGCAAAGGCTATGTCTGATCTTCCCGTTGGGTTTGCTTATTCTACTTATAGTGGATTAACTGTAACAGGGGTTGTTCTATTTGCTGTACTTAAATTTAACCAAATTCCAAATATCTATGGGATAATTGGAATAATATTAATTATAATTGGTGTAGTGATGGTCAATTACTTGGGGAGAATAAGTTAATAAACTCTAATTATTTTTAAAATTATCTGGTAATTGATGGATTCCATTTTCATTCAAGTTTAATTCAAATTCATCTTTCACATTTTTTATATCAAGAGGCGAGTATAAATGGGGATACATATCACCATTAGAGGCTTGCTCCCAAAGCAAATGATCAAGATGTAAGGTATGTACTTTTAATAAGATTAAATCATTCTGTTTAGAGAAGTATTTTTTTAAAGTTTCTAAAACTTGATCCTCCTCAGAAAAATGAATATATCCATCCTTTAAATCCTTTGATGAACCAGAATAAACACCACTATTTTTTGCTTTAGTCCACTCTTCTTTATCTAATATTTTAAAAATATACTCTAAATTCATAATTAATTAAAATTATTAACTAACAGGTTTTAGTAATTTTAAAAATTTTTGATGAATAGTTTTATTTGAAGAAACTAAAATGTTGCCACCTTTAATTGCGTCTTTATTATTCCAAGTATTTAAGTATCCGCCTGCAGCTTTAATGACTGGTATTAATGGATGAATATCCCAAATTTTATTAGAGCATTGAATAACAATATCTAGTCTGCCCTCAGCTAAATGTGAATAACTTAAAGCATCACTGCAAGGAAATTGCATTAATTTTAAAATTCGGGGAATTTTTTTTTGTTTATTAAGAGATAAAGATCCATGAAATGCTGCAGACACTCTAACATTTTTAAAAGTAGCTTTTTTATTTACATGAATTTTTCTTTTTTTTCCATTTTCTACAACGTAGGCTAATTTATCCGAGTAATTTAAATAATATTTTTTTAAAACTGGAAAATTAGCTAATCCTAAAACTGGAGTACCTTTATAATTTAAAGATATTAGATTACTCCAAGTAGGATTTCCTATTACAAATGATCTTGTTCCATCTATAGGATCAATTACCCACGTAAATTCACTCTTTGATTTTTTATGCCCAAACTCTTCTCCTATTACTTGGTGATTTGGAAATTTTTTTTTTATTTTTGATCTTATGAATTTTTCAAAAGCCTTGTCTGACGTTGTTACGGGGTCGTAGCCTTTTCCTTTCAGTTTATTTGAAACTTTAAAAGTTCTATTTAATTTAGAATAATAAAAATTAGTAAGATCTTTTGCTAATTGATTTAAAAAATTAGCAAATATTTTGTATTTTTTTTTATCTAAATTATTCACAAGGAACTCTTACTATCAAATTAATTTTGGTTAAAGTTAATTTTTAAATTTATATCTTTCAATTTTTGAATAAACTCTCAATTTGAGCTTCTGCAGCTTTAATCGATTTATCATAATCAAGAGCCATTTGATCAGCACTGATTACTTCTACCTTCTCTATTCCAAAAAAATTTAAAATAAATTTTAGCCATGGAGTTAAGAAATCTTCAGCACTATTAAGTTTTGTACCACCTGAGGTGATTACTAAATAAGCTTGTTTATTTTTTAGTAGTCCTTCTCTTCTTCCATTAGGTTTAAACTTAAAAGTTTCTCCAATTCTAGCTGCCAAGTCTGACCAAGCTTTTAATGTAGCTGGTGGACCGTAATTATAAATTGGCGCTGAAATAATAATTATATCACTTTCCTTAAGTTCTTTTACAAGTTGATCTGATAATTCAAACATTTTTTTATGATGTTCAGTTTGATCTTTTTCATCAATTTTCATCCCTGACTCAGTAAGCCCACTTACAAAAAGCATTTCTTCATCTAAATCCCTATATAAAACTTCATCTCCAGGCTTCTTTATTTTATCTAATAATTTTTTGGCTAAAGCTCTTGAGGTTGAGCCTTTTTTTCTGGCACTTGAGTCTATTTGATAGATTTTCATCTCTTCTTTTTAGCCGAAATTTTGCATAAAAGGAAAAACTTTAATTATATAAAAACCAATTGCCTGTAATTGATTAGTTAAAATTAAAATACCTGTAACTAAAAGAGTTATTCCACCAATTTTTGAGATTAAATTTATGTTTTTCCTAAAATTTTTAGAAAATAATAAAAATCTTTGAATTAAATATCCTGACAATACAAAAGGTATAGCAAGACCTAAAGAGTAAGATATCAGTAATATTATTGCTCTTGATAAGGTTTCTTCAATAGAGGCTAAAGCTAAGATAGAGCCTAAAATAGGTCCAATACAAGGGGTCCACCCAAAACCAAATGCAAGACCAATTACATATGGAAATAAAATATTTCTAGACTCTTTTGCATCAAATCTTTTTTCAAAGTTTAGATAAGAAATATTAATGATACCTAGTAACTGAAATGAAAATATTACAATAATTATTCCTGCAATAATTCTTAGAACTTCAGAGTTTTGTAAAAGTGCTTGCCCTAAAAAAGATGCCGAAGCACCTAATAATACAAATACAGTTGAAAACCCTAAACAAAATAAGATAAGAGGAAAAAAATTTGTTTTTTTTGACTCTAATATTTCTTGAAGTGATTGGCCCGAGATATACGAAACATATCCTGGAATTAAAGGTAACACACAGGGTGATAAAAAACTTATTAATCCTGCACCAAAAGCAATTAAAAACTCAAACATTACCCAGTATTTTTCATGGCTGCAGATATACCTGCAATTGAAGTTAAAAGTGCATCGTTTAAATCTTTTTTATCAGATATTTTTTTATTTTTTTTAAGCTTGTGGATCACAATGGGCTGTATGATATTTAGTACTTCTGAGTAAATATTTCTCACAATTATTAATGTTCTAGATTGTTTTCGTGTTAATAAGATTTCTTTTGTAGTAATTTTTTTATTTAATTTTTTTATTACTTCAAATTGAAATCTAAGTTTTTTTCCAACCCTTTTTAGTTTGTCATCTGCTAAGTATTTCTCATAAATTTTTGAAATTTCTGGATCAGCTTTTGTAATTACCATATCAAGTATATCTAGCATTGAATTGAAAAAGGGCCAATTTTTTTCCATATCTATTAAAGTCCTTCTAAACTTTTTTATATAAGCATATCTTAAAGCTTCAGCGCTACCTAACCACGCAGGTAACATTAATCTAATCTGTGTCCATGCGAATACCCAGGGTATAGCTCTTAAACTTTTGATATTGTCTAAATTCTTTCTTTTTGATGGTCTGGATCCAATAGATAATTTACCAAGCGCTTGATGGGGTGTGACATTTTTAAAATATTTTATAAATTCTGAACTTTGATTGATATTTTTTCTATATGAACTTTTTGAAATATCTGACATTTTTTCAATTAGTGACCTCCAATTAGGTTTTGGTGTTGGTGGTGGATTTAATGTTGCCTCAGTTACTGCCCCGATGTAACTACACAAATTATATTCAGCAATTGGTTCATAACCATATTTTTGCTGAATAACTTCACCTTGGTCTGTAATTCTTATTTTTCCATTTACAGAATTTGGTGGTTGAGATCTTAGGGTTGCTTGAATTGGTCCTCCGCCTCTTCCTGGCGAACCTCCTCTTCCATGAAAAAAACTGGCATTAACACTATATTTTTTTGCTAATTTAACAATCTGCTCCTGCGCTTTATATTGATGCCAACTTGCACATATTTTACCTGCATCTTTGCTAGAGTCAGAGTAACCTATCATTACTTCTTGTTTATTGTTTATTAATTTTCTGTACCATTTTTTTGAAAACAAATTTTTGATTATTTGACTTGCATTGACTAAATCATCTAACGTTTCAAATAACGGAACAACTCTTAATTTTTGCTTTATTTTTGCTTCTTTTTGAAGAAATGAAACTGCTAAAATATCCGATGCAGATGTGGTCATTGAAATCACATAGGCACCTAAACATTCAGAAGGTTCATCAGCAAGTATTTTAAATGTGGACCAAACTTCATTATTTTCTTTATTAGAAAATTTAAAATTATTTATACAATTTTTTTTTGAAAGTAATTTAGATTTTAAGAAATTAATTTTTTCATCCTCAGAAAATTTATAATAATTTCCATTAAATTTTTTTTTAACTAATTCAGCGATTAATTGAGTATGTCTCAAGGACTCTTGTCTAATATCTAATCTAGCTAGATTTATACCAAAGCACTTTGCTCTTCTCATAAGATCTAACAAATCTCCACTAGCAATATTTTCATTTTGATTTTGCTCTAACGACTCTCTTACAACCCTTAAAGGCTTTAAGATTTCTTCAGTGGATCTTAATAAATTTTTTTGGTTCAAAGGTTTTTTGTCAATTAAGTATTGTTCAATAGATCTATGAGTCAACCTTATTTTATCTCTTAGAGGTCTTAAAAAGACACGATAAGGTTCGAAAGACTTTCCTACTTGATTGGATATTTTTTTTGAACATTTTTTCATGGAGTAAGATCTTATAATTTTAGTCAACGTTTTTTCATAAAGTTTTGCAGCTTCCCATCTTGATAATAAAATCACTTGTTTGGTAACTTGAGATGTTACATTTGGATTTCCATCTCTATCGCCACCCATCCATGATCCAAATTGAATGGGATTAAAATTTTTTGGTAATCCTTTGTTCATATTTTTAACAAAAATAGAATTCAATCTTCTATATACTCTTGGAATTGTGTTCCAAAGACTATCCTCTATAATTGCTAGACCCCACCTTGCCTCATCAAATGGGGTCGGTTTTGTTCTTTTAAGATCATCTGTGTTCCAAATAATTGAAAATTCATCTCGCAATTGTTTATTTAATATTCTAATTTTTGAGGGATAAGATTTGAAAAGGTCTCTCTGCTCTAAAATTTCAATAATTTTATGATATTTTTGAATTAAAGTTCTTCTTTTCACCTCTGTAGGGTGAGCTGTTAGAAC
>CACKYY010000026.1 GCA_902604525.1 uncultured Pelagibacteraceae bacterium
TTTATTTTTGTAAAAACAGTATGCTCCACTATAAGGCTTATTTGATGCATTAATAATTTTCAAAATTTCATGATTAGATCTATTCCAATTAATTTTTCCATCTTCTGGAATTCTTGGATAACACCTAAAAGCACTTTTATGTTTATTGGGATTTTTTTTAAGAAAAAAATTTTTATTTTTTTTTAACTTTCTTATTGATTTCAAAAATAAATGTGGAATTCGATTTCTCATCCAATCAATACATTCGGTAATCTTAGTATTAATATTTATATTCATATATTCTCTAGATATTATGTTTCCATTATCTAATTTACCTCCTACCATTGAGTGAACACAAAGACCTATTTTTTTTTCACCATTTAATATAGCCCAAGCTTGACAAGCATTGCCTCTATACTTTGGTAAATCTCCTCCATGTGCGTTTAAAATACCTAAAGGAAATAAATCAATAATTTTTTTGGAAATGACACTTGTATGATTACAACTAATAGCAATTTCACAATTTTCCCTTTTGATCTCATTAATATTTTTGTGAATATCTTTAGAGTAAATAAAACGAGCTTTAATTTTTTTAGCTAGTTTTTTAAAATCTTTTAATGTTTTTTTATACTCAGGAGCTTCTTTAGAGGTGATGATTATGGGAATTATAAACTTATTTTTTAATAACAAGTCGACCGTCTTATACAAATACTCTGACCTTCCAATTATTGCAACTTTCACTTTTTAAATCTTTCACTCAGTAAGATTGGTTATTAATTATATATTGCATTATAATTACCAATATTTTTGTTTTTCAAAAGACATCGCTGGATAATTTTTTATCATATATTCTCTAAAATCTTTTTTTTTTAAATTCATATTATTTGCTTTAATCATTCCTTGTGCAACTTTTAAGCCTGCTGTATGTAAATCAATAACTGCCTGAATATCTATATAATCGCAAGTATAGCTCATAAACCCAAATTTAGCTGGTTTTTTTGGTTTAGTTTTGCACTTAATGCCTTTGAAATTAACATTTCCACAAATATGAATAATAAAATTATCTGACTCAATGCTTTTTGATTTAATGAAACCTGATGGACCCACCAATAAATCATCTTTTACATGTTCAGAAATTATTATTGCATCAAATTTAGATAAATCTGGTTCGGGTACGTTGTAATTTGATATATATTGACATTTATAACTATTTTTTTTCAAAACTCTGAAAATTGGCTCAGAAAATTTTTTACTTCCTAAAATTAATATTCTTGAAAGTTTAGGAACTTTTTTGTTTTCTAAAAGAAAATACAAAGCTAAGGAACCTAAATAATTAAAGGTTTTTAATTTAATATCATCTTCATTCGTTCCATAAACTTTAATACCTCTATCGACGCATGCATCCAGATCTATATCTTCTTTGCGATACTCCCATGTTTCCCACATCAGTGGAATCACACATGTTTTTTTTAATTGTTTAATTATTTTTTTATTAATTGGTCGAACATGGCCAGTATTTGTAATAATGTCAAATTTTGCATAATCAATTTTATTTTTTTTTTTTACAATTTTGATATTTTTTTTGATATTTAATTTGTTTGCTATTTTAAAAATTTGGTTTTTTGCATCTGTTGTTTTCCCGTATCTTGTATTTTTGGCTAGAGCGGTAACTTTAGCTCCAGCAAGAGCAGCTATAATTGGTGTAACAACATAATTACCATTTGCTGCTTCTGTTAAAATATTTTTATTTTTAAGAGATAGTTTAAATTTTTTTATAGATTTAAGAATCTTTTTTATCATAAATATCCCTTTTCTATCAAATTTATATGAAAATTATTTTTCATTGATTCTTATCCACTCTTCAAAGTTTATTAATGACCAAATAAATAATCTCCTATTTTGCTTACCTTCTAAATGTTCATTTATTAATTTTTTAATTACCGATTTATCTAAATATTTATAAATTTTAGCTTTTTTGTTTAGAATTTTTGTTTTAACAAAATCAATACTTTCTCCCTTAAACCAACTATTATCTGGGGCACTAAAGCCTTGCTTTTCCGCTTTTACAATATTATTTGGAATATAATTGCTCATAACTTTTCTTAAAATCATTTTACCGTCGTTTGTTTTAATAATTTTACTTATCTCATTTTCATTCATTTTGATTACTTTATTTAAATTACCTAACTTATATTTTGCTGGTATTTTTTGTGAAAAATCAACTAATTCATTATCTAAAAAGGGAACCCTTGTTTCAATACTATGAGACATAGATAATTTATCCTCAACTGTTAGCAAACCATGTAAAAATGTTTTGGCTTCAAAGTAAAGCGAATGATTTATGTAATCTTCAGTGGTTTTTGCTAAAATTGAATTCTTAAAAACGTTCCGAAATATATCTTTTGTCCATATATTTTCGATATCTTTTTTTATTGGAGAAAAAATTTTCGCAATGTATTTATTTGGAATAAGTCTTTGCCAAAAAACATAGTATTTATCAATATAATCTTCAAAATTTTTATTGTTCGTAGCCTTATAGTAACGCCATGGATATCCTGCAAAAAGTTCATCTCCACCTGCGCCACTTAAAACAACCTTTACATGTTTAGATGCGAGTTCTGCTGCATAATAATTGGGGTAACTCTGTCCCACTCTCGGTTCCTCCAGGTGATAAGCAAGTTTTGGTAAGCTTTTTTCCATATCACCACTTTTTAAAATCATTTCATAATGTTCAGTTTTAAATTTGTTTGACATATACTTTGCTTTTTTTCTCTCATCAAAACTTAGCTCTATTCCACTTGCAGATGTTAAATCGAACCCAATTGTAAATGTTTTTAGAGTGTTATTTGATTTTTGGAAAAAATTTGATGCAATTGCAGTAATAGAGCCACTATCCATACCTCCACTCAAATAACTTCCAACTGGAACATCTGATACTAGTTGATTTTCTACAGCCTTAGAAAAAAGTCTACTTAATTCCTCTTTATACTCTCTCTCATCTTTAATATTTTGTGGGTTAGTAAAGTTAAAATCCCAATACTGAAGTTGTTTTAATTTTTTTGAAACTAAATTTATTTCAATATAGTTTCCAGCTTCAAGTATTTGAATATTTTTATGTAGGGTACTGTTTGTAAAAAAATTTTGAAAAGTAAAGTATTCAATTAATGATGATTTATTAATTTCTGTGTTAACTTCATCATATTCTAATATAGATTTTATCTCACTAGCATAAACTAAAGTTTTGTCATCTGTGAGGTGGTAATAAATAGGTTTAATGCCATATCTATCACGACATAAGTAAAATTTTTTTTTTAAATTATCGTAAAGTGAAAAAGCGAACATTCCATTAAATTTTTTAAGACAATTTATGCCCCATTGTTTATAAGCATAAATAATAACCTCAGTGTCACTATTACTTTTAAAAATATGACCAAATTTTTTTAGTTCTGATCTTAGTTGTTTAAAATTATAAATTTCGCCATTATAGGATATCCATATATTTTTTGATGAGTCTGACATTGGCTGATGTCCTGCATAACTTACATCTAAAATTGAAAGCCTTCTATGTCCCATATATAAATCAAAGTTTTGGGAGTATAGCTCTCTTCTAAAAGACTCTGAGTCTAAAGCTGGAAGGGGGTTAATTTTATTTTGAAATTTCTTTTCAGTAAAATATTTATAAAAAGTCTTATTTTTCTCGTCAAAAGTCCCAGAATTTAAACAAAGATATCCAGCATCATCTGGTCCTCTATGGGAAATCTTATCTGCCATAGGTTTTAAATATCTTAAGTTTATAGTTTTTTTGTAAAGAGATAAAACTCCAACTATTCCACACATTTATTTTAGAATGTGTTTAATGTTTGATATGATGTATTTAAACTCTTGATCATTCATTCCTGGATAAATTGGTAATGAAACAGATAATTTTTCAGCAGCATAACTCATTAAAAAATTCTCATCCTTTAACTTATATTTATTTCTATAGTATCCCAAAGTATGTATTGCATGGGTACCCTGTCTCGTTGCAATGTTCATTTTTTCAAGTTTTTTCATAAAGTTATTTCTTTTTAGATGCAATCTATCAATATTTTCAATATTTAATTTTGATAAATTTTCTCCATCTGAAAAAATACAAACATAAGATTGATAACCATGTTTATACCCATATGGAACATTAGGTTTTGTTAATTGTAAAATTTCAGATAGAGCCTCGTCATATCGTGATGCTATATTTCTCCTACCATCCATGATAATTTTTTTCTTATCCATTTGTGCTACTCCCAATGCACCTTGAATATCTGTCATACGATAGTTGTATCCCTTCAAATCAAAATCTGGTAAAAAAAAATTTTCTTTCTGATTGTGACGCTGAAAATCAGATCTATTTGCACCATGATCTTTTAGTTGGGAAACTAGATTCGCAATTTTTTCATCATCTGTAATTAACATGCCACCTTCACCTGTAGTTATAGATTTTCTAGGGTGGAAAGAAAAACAACCACAATCACCAAAAGAACCTGAATGCTTATCTTCTATCCAAGCATCAAAACCACATGCTGAGTCTTCAATTACTTTTAATTTATATTCTTTTGCTATTTTCATAATAGAAGGCATGTTTGCACAAAGGCCAAATAAATTAACAGGCATAATAGCTTTTATTTTTTGATCACTTTCTATCAACTTTTCAATTTTGGTTTCATCAATATTAAATGTTTTTAAATTAATATCACAAAACACTACTTCAGCACCTGTATACTCAACAGCATTTGCACTAGATACCCAAGTAAAAGATGGTACAATTACCTTATCACCTTTTGTTATACCCATAGCCTCAAGACCTAGGTGAAGAGCGGTAGTACAATTACTTGTAGCGAGGGCATGTTTACTTTTTGTGAATTCTTTAAATTTATCCTGAAACTTATGAACAAATGGCCCTTGAACAACCCAACCTGTCTCCAAAGGTTTTAATATTTTTTCTTTTTCATCGTTATCAAAAAATGTTTTTGTTATAGGAATATTTATTTTCATTATGTTGAAATTTCTGTTTTTTCTCTCCAGGAAATTAATTCTTTTAGTCCATCCTCTAATGAATATTTATATTTAAATCCTAATTCATTTTCTGCCTTTTTCTTAGAGCCAATTCTATTTTGAACTAATTGCCTAGCATCGTCTTCACTGTAAGGTATAAAATTTATTTTTAAATTTGAATTTTTTAATTTTAAAATAGTATTACAAAGTTCTTTTATGGTAGTTTGAACTTCTGTTCCAACATTATAATAACCAAACTTAGTGCTTGATTTTACTGCTGCTACGTTTGATCTCGCAACATCCTCTACATAAATGAAATCATATGCTTGACTTCCATCACCATTAACAACTGGAGATTCATTTTTGTCTATTTTGTTCAAAACAACAGGAACAACGCTACTGTAAGCACCATGTTGATCTTGACCAGGACCATATACATTCATGTATCTAAGGCCTATAATTTCTAATCCATATCTATCGTTATATGATGTACACATAGCTTCACCTGATATTTTTGTAGCTCCATAAAAATTTTTGTTATTGAAAGGGTGATCTTCTAACATTGGAACCGTTACTGCATCTCCATAAACAGATGCTGACGAACTATAAATTAACTTTTTAACATTATGTTTTACACAGGCCTCTAATACATTAAAAGTACCAGCTATATTTACATCAAATGCTGTTCTTGGAAAATCTTTACAATGCAAAAGCCACATAGCCGCAAGATGAAATACATAATCAACTCCATTCATAGCTTTGTCGAGAATATCAATTTCTCTTATATCTCCACCATAAGGGAAAATTTTACATCTTTTGTCTTTTAAACATTCTTGTAAATTGAGAATATTTCCTCGAGTAAAATTATCATAGATAATAATTTCTTTTACAGGTTCTTTTAAAAGCTCCTTAACTAAAAAACTTCCTATAAATCCTGAGGCACCTGTGATTAAAACTTTAGCATCTTTTAAATTATTACTCATATTTTAATTTGTTTATCACACTTTTAAGAGAAATTTTTTAATAAATTAATTATTTGTTTTTGGTCAGAATTTTTCAAAAAAGGACTCATTGGTAAACTCAAAACTTGTTTGGATGCTCTTATTGCATTTGGCGTACAACTTATGCAGCAAAATTTTTTGTATGGAGTTTGTGAGTTTATTGTTTTTGGATAATATATTGATGTTGGAATTTTATTACGATTAAATTTTTCTCTAATTTTATTTCTTTTATTTGTTAAAATAGTATATTGTGAAAATACGCTTGTTCTATTTTTAACTTGATTTATCCTATTTATACCAATTTTATCTAATAAAAAGTTGTATCTATTTCCTATAGCTTTCCTTTTTTTTATCTCCCATTTAAATTGTTTAAGTTTGCCTAATACTATAGCACACTGGATTGTATCCATCCTTCCTCCTATGCCAATTCTAGAGTAATAATTACGTTTATTTTGACCATGTAATCTAATTGATTTAAATAACTTTGCTAATCTTGATTGATTAGTAAATATAGCGCCACCATCCCCGTAACATCCTAGAGGCTTGCTAGGAAAAAAACTTGTACATCCAATCGTTGATAAATTACAACTTTTTTGTTCTTTATAAGTGGCACCAAAACTTTGTGCTGCATCTTCTATTACAGGTATATTTCCATTACGTTTAGCAATATAATTTATTTTATCCATATCACTTGTTTGACCAAACAAGCTAACAGGAATTATAGCTTTTGTTTTTTTTGATATTTTCTTCTCAATAAGATCAGCATTAATATTGCAAGTATCTGGCTCGATATCTACAAATACAGGCTTAGCTTTCAACATTACAATAACCTCTGCTGTTGATACAAATGAAAATGGAGTAGTAATAATTTCATCACCTGCTTTTATACCTAGAGACATAAGACTTATTAATAAAGCATCGGTACCACTTGAAACAGTAACACAATATTTAGATCCAGTGAAATTTGCTAGTTTTTGTTCTAATTCTTTTACCTCTGGACCCATGATATATTGTCCATGTTCTAAAACTTTGTTAATTCTATTATTAATCTCTTTTTTTAATGGTTTGTATTGTTGTTTTAAATCTATGAATGAAATACTCATTTTAATCTAATAAAATATTATCATTTTTGAGAATATATTTTTGACCAGTGTTTTTGCAAATATACTCACCAAATCCAACAATAGGTAAAGGAATTTTTTCACCATATTGGCTTATCCATCCAATTTGCTTTCCAGGTATTCCTGCGATCAATGCATAAGGCTTCACATTTTTTGTTACCACTGCTCCTGCTGCTATAAAAGAAAACTCTCCAATTATTACACCACAGATAACAGTGCAGTTAGCCCCAAGTGATACACCTTTTTTTATCAAAGTTTTTTTAAATTCATCTTTTCTATTTATATGAGATCTTGGATTTAATACATTGGTGAAAACCATACTTGGGCCACAAAAAACCTCTGATTCTAAAGTTACTCCATCGTATATAGAAACATTGTTTTGGATTTTACATTTGTCCCCAATAACAACATTATCTGCAACGAAAACATTTTGACCAATTTTAACTTCTCTACCAATTTTGGACTTTGAACAAATATGAGACCAGTGCCATATGCTCGAGTTAGCTCCAATTTCTGCTCCTTCATCAATTATTGCTGTTGGATGACATTTATAATTCATAATTTAAATAAAATTATAATTTAATATTAACCTTCAAACTATAGTTGTTTTTTTAAGTCCAGAACCACTTTTAATGACTCTTTAACATTTTTTGTAGTAAAAACATTTTTTTTACTCGCTAAAATTTGTGAATAACAATCTAGATGAGCCTTATCAAAGTTTTTTGCTAAATCAATTTTTTTATTATTAATAATAAAATCTCTTACAACAGATTTAGATGTTTTTAATCTTTTTAATTTTTGTTTATTAATACTAAGACGAAATAAAGCTTTAGCACGATTGAATGATACTGAGCCTTTTACAAATTTTTTATCTGATTTGAAAATTTTAACTTTGTTATGTTTCCCAAACAAATAGCAAAGTAAATCAATTAAATGAATGCCAATATTGAATAAAATACCTCCACTTTTTTTTTCATTTCCTTTCCAAGATTGTTCATACCATTGCCCTCGAGGTGTGAGATAATCAATTGATATATTGTAATTTTCGTTTTTGCTTGTTTTTATTTTTTTTTTCAATTGTTTTATTTCGCGTAAAGTACGAAGCTGCATAATGGTATAAACATTTCTCTTATATTTTTTCTCTAATTTTTCAATTTCATTCAAGTGCTTCAAAGATATTACCAGAGGTTTTTCACAGATTACATGTGAACCGTTTGATAAAGCAAATTTAATATACTTAAAATGTAAATAGTTTGGAGTTGTAATTACTGTGTAATTAATTTTTTTTTTTGATTTATTAAAATTTTTCTTAAAAGTAGAAAAATTACTAAAAAATAAACTGTCTGGAAAATAACTATCAAGTATTCCTACATTGTCGTTTGGATCATAACTTATTAGTAGTCTTTGTTTTAATTGTTTAATCGAGTAAAGATGTTTTTTGGCAACATATCCGGCAACACCAATTAAAGAAAAGTTGTATTTTTTATCAAGATAAATCATGATTTAATTTCTAAGAATAAAAAGTTCACCCCTCAATTATCTAAACATTTGTTAAATTGCAACTATGATTTTAATTATTAAAAAGTATTTTTGTAAACTGATAAAAATAACTATACATTCAGCAATCAAGGATAAAATTAATTTATGAAAGTTTTACA
>CACKYY010000027.1 GCA_902604525.1 uncultured Pelagibacteraceae bacterium
TTGGAATACTAATTATACAAATTAAACTAGTCACTGCAGTTAAAGAAATAGATAAAGCTACATCTCCATTAGCAAATTTTGTTAAAACATTTGAAGTAACACCCCCAGGTGCAGCTGCAATGATCATGAGACCCACCGCTATAGCAGATGGAAGATCGAGACTAAGTGCAATGATTAAAGCTACAATTGGCAACAAAATTAATTGAGAAAAAAAACCTATAATAAAGTCCCTCGGGGTTTTTAATATTCTTGTGAAGTCTTTAATTGAAAGACCAAGACCCAGTCCCAACATTATTAGAGCTAAAACTATCGGTGCTATTTTAGTAACTATTTCCATTCCTAGTACCCATATAAAATTATAACTTAAAGATATTAAAATATTTTTATATGTACATGGAGATTATTTTCACATATTTGTAGCAAATGCTCTCAAATAAAGAAATTATTTGTCCCAATAATCTGCTTGATGTAGCACATAGAAAAAAAGGTGTTAAAGCAGCAGTTGTAAATGCAGGAATGCCCCTCCCAATGCTTTCTGCTCAAGATGCAGTAAAAGAAAATTTAATAGAGCCAATTTTTATTGGAGATAAAAAAGAAATTCAAAAATGTGCTGAAGATTTAAAATGGGATATTTCTCAATATGAAATTATTGATGAACCTGTAGAAAACAACACGGCCCCTATAGCAGCTAAACTAGCAAGTGAGGATAAAGTAAAGATTGTTGTTAAAGGTCATATTCATACTGACATTTTAATGAAAGAAGTACTAAAGCGTGAGTATAATTTAATGGGTAAAACTCGATTAAGTCATATATGGCACATGACTATTGAAAAAGAAGATGCACCATTAATTATTACAGATGGTGCCTTAAATGTATTGCCTAATATTAAAACAAAAATGCATATTCTTAAAAACGTAATAGACTTCTCACACAGAATTGGTATTTCACGACCAAAAGTATCTATATTATCTGCAACAGAAGAAGTAATTGAGAGTGTACCTACTTCATTAGAGGCGGCAGAGCTAACAAAATTAGCAGAGAAAGAAAATTTAAATGCTGATGTATTTGGTCCCTTGGCTTTTGATAACAGCATCTCAAAGAAATCAGCAACTATAAAAGGTATAAAAAATTCAGTAGCTGGAGAAGCAGATGTGCTATTAGTTCCTAGTGTTGAAGCAGGAAACGCTTTAGTAAAAATGATGATCTATTTTATGGGTGCTTGTGCTGCTGGTGTTGTAATTGGTGGCAAAGTTCCAGTTGTAATTACAAGTAGATCTGATGAAGCTCCAGCAAGATTGGCTTCTATTGCTGCTGCAGTAGTTGCTCTTGACTAATTGTTTCATTGATATTTTTATTAAATTCATTTAAGTAAACTATTTATCTAGAAAAATATAATGGCAATAACATATTTAAAAAAATCTCCAAAAACGTCTTCTACAGATGATACTAAGACTAGGGAAATTGTTGAAAATATTCTCAAAGATATAGAAAAAACTAAAGAGGAAGGTTGCAAAGCACTTTCAAAAAAATTTGACAAATATGAAGGGGATGTAATTGTTTCAAAAGAAAAAATTGAGGAGATTAAAAAAAATTTAGATCAAAAAACAAAAGATGACATTCAGTTTTCTCATGAAAGAGTTAGAAAATTTGCTGAGGCACAATTAAAGAATTATGGTCAAGATTTTGAGGTAGAATTATCAGATGGTTTATTTGCTGGCCAAAAATTAATACCAGTCAACACCGCAGGTTGCTACGTGCCAGCTGGTAGATATGCTCATATCGCGTCAGCTGTAATGAGTGTTACAACAGCTAAAGTAGCTGGAGTAAAAAACATAATTGTGGCTAGCTCACCAAAACCAGGTGTAGGAGTTCATCCTTCTATTGTCTATACTGCTGATCTTTGTGGTGCAGACTCAATATTAAATCTTGGCGGTGTACAAGCTATTGCAGCAATGACTAACGGCTTATTTGGAAATGAACCTGCAGATATGTTAGTTGGACCAGGTAATCAATTTGTAGCAGAAGCAAAAAGAATTTTGTTTGGAAAGGTTGGGATTGATTTATTTGCAGGACCAACTGAGATTGCAGTAATAGCTGATGATAAAGCTGACGAAGAACTTGTTGCAGTTGACTTAGTTGGGCAAGCTGAACACGGATATAACTCACCAGCATGGCTTTATACAAAAAGTAAAAGAATTGCAGATTATGTGATTAAAAGAGTTCCCGAATTAATCGCTGAACTTCCAGATTTACCAAGAGAAAACGCTGGTGCAGCATGGAGAGATTATGGGGAAGTTATTTTATGTGACACTGATGAGGAAATTGCTACCATCAGTGACGAATATGCACCTGAACACTTGGAAGTACAAACTCAAAACCTCGATTGGTATCACAAAAGATTAAAAAATTACGGATCACTATTTATTGGTGAAGAAACAACAGTTGCTTACGGTGATAAATGCTCAGGGACTAACCATATTTTGCCTACGAAGGGTGCAGGAAGATATACTGGAGGATTATTTGTTGGTAAATTTATAAAAACCTTAAGTTTTCAAAGAATGTCAAAAGAATCTACAAAAACTGTGGGTGCAGCTTGTGCAAGAATATCGAGATACGAAGGTATGGAAGCACATGCAAGAACTGGTGATGCTAGATTAAGAAAATATGGCTTTCAAAACTAAGATTTAATCCTTTTTCCACTTTCATCAAAAACAAAAATATCTTTAGAATTAAAGCCGATTGTATTTTCTATGTTGTGTTTGCTAGATATTTTGGCACTTATTTCATATTGATCTATTTTAATATAAGCAATTTTTTCATTACCTAAATTTTCAATTAAATCTACTTTTGGATTGAAACTATATTGGTTATTTTCTGATACATTAAAATTTTCAGGTCTTATACCCAGGTAATAATCTTTTTTAGAAAAATTTAATTTATCTAGTTTAACTTTATTGCCTAAAAAATTAATTTCATTATTTGAGATTATATGATCACTACTTATTTTAAGGATATTCATTTTCGGAGTTCCGATAAATTGAGCAACAAAAATATTTGCAGGATCACTATAAATTTCATCAGGGGTACCTACCTGTTCAATATTACCATGATTTAATATAACTATCCTATCAGCTAATGTCATTGCCTCTACTTGATCGTGTGTTACGTAAATCATATTTGTTTTGATTTGATTATGTAATTTTGAGATTTCAACTCTCATTTCAGCTCTAAGTGCAGCGTCAAGGTTAGACAATGGTTCATCAAATAAAAAAATCTTAGGATTTCTTGTTATAGCTCTTCCAATTGCAACCCTTTGTCTTTGCCCGCCAGAAAGTTGTTTTGGTCTTCTCTCAAGCAATTCCTCTATTTTTAAAATTTTTGCAGCCTGCATTACTTTTTTTTCAATTTCTTCCTTTGGTCTTTTTTCTATTTTAAGCCCGAAAGACATGTTTTCGAACACATTCATATGTGGATACAACGCATATGATTGAAAAACCATTGCAGTTTCTCTTTTTGAGGGATGTAATTCATTAACTAATTGATCATTAATATATATTTCACCCTCATCTATCTGTTCCAATCCAGCAATCATTCTTAACAAAGTAGACTTTCCACAACCTGATGGACCAACCAAAACTAAAAATTCATCTTCTTTTCCCTGAAGATTAAAATTATTTATTATTTTATTTGATCCAAAGGATTTATGAATATTTGTAAATTTTATATTAGACATTATAATTTTTTAATTAATTCAAAAATATCAACCCCAATTTGTTTTAATATATGGGCTATATCTATGGGGACCCAATTCTCTCTAATTTTTCCTTCATCATGATGGTAAAAATCCATGACTCTCATTGTAACATTTTGATTTTCAGCAGAATAACCTAGCCAATCATTTTTTCCATAATTTGCATCTAAGCTGTGCCATCCAGCGCAAAGTGAAAATTTTCCATCTCCTATTTCACAGTAATGGCCTAACTTAAAGTAATCCCTCTGACTAAAAGACTTCCTAAAAGGTAATTGATGCATGTCTATAAATCCTTCTAAACTTCTAGATGTTCCAATCCCACATGGCCCATACCAAATCATATCTTTGTGCCAAAATTGTTTTTGTGGATGACTTAAAAGTCTCTCTTTTAATTCTTGATCAGTTAAATTTTCTAATTCTGGCTTATAATTCAAACTTCTATTCATTTCCATGGCTTGTCTTAAATTATTTTTTGAAACATTAAAATCTTCCTCATAAAAATCTAGACCATCTGTATTATATGGACCAAGCCATGAACCCTCAGATCCTCTAGATTTATTAATGGGCCAAATCCCCAATTGTCTAATAAAATCTAGGGTATCTATAAGAATATGACTTTCAATTATTTTTTCATTTTTTATTTCATGAATTTCACAGCATCTTAAGTTTATCATTTTAAAATTTGGATTAATTCCAAGCCAAGGATTTTTGAATATTCCAGATAGTGTTGAAATTGATCCTACTTGAATCTTATCCCTAAAAGCACCACCGACAACAATTAATTCTCTTCTTTCTATATCTGGAAATGCTTTAAATAAGGGTTCATAAAATTTACTTTTCAAATTTTCTAAGCTATGGAATTCATTAATTGGATGAAAACAATTTACTTTTAAATCTTTATCAAAAAGTGATTGTAAATTTTTTTCTAGATTTTTAGTTTTATTGTAAAAAATTTTTTTTAATTCGTTTCTTACAAAGAGTTTGTTTGTGTGATTTTCTTTTGGAGAAAGATTAATATCATTTATATCTTTCTTTGATTTTAATCCCGTATCAAATTGTTCTATAAGCATATATTTTTATTGGAATATTTCTTTATCACATTTATAAATAAATAAATATATGAATTTAAAATTAGCAAAATTTTCAGATCTTGTTCCAAGTAAACTTCCATTTGTAGAAGGGAAGCTTGAGGGACATAAAAATAGAAAAAACTATTCAATTGTAGGTCCAGGAGTGGCAGAAGATATAAGCCAATCAATAAAAATTTCTACACCACATAGTTTTAATTTAGGTGCTGTTTCTGCAATGCCAAGAAATGGCTCTGGCTTACATAGTCATACCACTGCTGAAGTTTTCATTATTTTTTCTGGTAAATGGAGATTTTATTGGGGCAATGAGGGTAAAGATGAAACAATTCTAAGCTCTGGTGATATTATTTCAATGCCTACAAATATGTTTAGAGGATTTGAAAATGCAGGTGATCAGGAAGGAACCATGTTTGTGGTACTTGGTGGAGATGATCCTGGAATAATTACTTGGCTACCAAGTGTATTAGAAAAAGCAAAAAAAACTGGTATGGCACTTTTAAATGATAATACTTTAATTGATTTGTCTAAAAATAATATTCCTAAAGATAAAACACTTCTTAATCCAATATCTTTAGAAGAAATTAAAAAATTTGATAATTATAATTTAAATGAGATTGAGAAATTTATTTGCAAGTTTCCTAACATAATTAATCATGAAATAAAATTAAATGAAAATTTTAGAATAACCCAAATACTTGGTAAACAGTTTCAAAATAAAAATTTCTCTCCTATTATTAATCAAAATACTGGATTTAATTTATCAGTTTTGAAGTCAAAAAAGGGTAAAATAAATAATTTAAAATTCTCTAAGCCAACAGTATTGTTTTCACAAATAGGTTCATGGCAAATACAAATTGATGATTTTGACGTAAATCTTAATCCTAAAGATACGATTTCTATTCCAATAGACTCAAATGTAAATATTAGTATAGATAGTGAACACGAAAGTTTATTAAATTGTGTAACTCAAATCTAATGAAAGGTTTTGATAAAAAATATAAAAGTTTTCCTGATTATATTATCAAAATAACAAAACAAATTTGGGAAAATAAAGACGTTAATTCCATTGCTAATTATTATACTGAGGACATTCCAGTGAGGTCTCCCTTTGGGGTAACCTACGGTAATAAGCCAGTTATAGATGCAACATTTGCTACTTTGAAAGAATTTCCAAATAGACAATTATTAGGTGAGGATATTATTTGGAATAAAGACTCAGATGGTGGTTATCATTCATCTCATAGAATTTTAAGCAAAGGAACCCATCTTGGAGATGGTTCATATGGTAAACCATCTGGTAAAAATATTTATTATAGAGTTATTGCTGATTGTGCATGTAAAAATAATAAAGTTTATGACGAATGGATTGTAAGAGATCAGGGAGCTATGGTGAGACAGATAGGTTTTACTCCTAAAGAATTTGCTCAAAAAATAATTGAAAAAGAAGGTGGTTTAGAAAATTCTAAAAAAATATTTACTTTAAAATCTGATATGAAATCAGAATACAAACCAAATCCTGCACCCAAAGATTCTGTTGGAGTAAAATATTCAAATATACTTAATACAATTTTTACCAATGATTATAATTTTTCTGATTATGCAAGAGCAGCAAATATTTACTGGCCAGGAAATAAAATTGGCCATGGAAGAGAAGATATAGAGAAATTTTGGCAATCACTAAAAGGAGCTTTTAGTAATTTTAAATTTTCAACAGAACATATTGGATATTTAGAGGAGCAAGGTAAAAATCCTAAGGCTTCCATAAGATGGTTTTTGGATGCAAATCACTCAAATAAAACGTCAGACTTTGGAGAAGCAACAAATAAAAATATTTTTATAATGGGAATTAATCATGCTGAAATAAGTGATGGAAAAGTTATAAGAGAATGGGTTTTATTTGATGAAGTAGCTATATGGAAACAAATTTTAATGAATTGATTTATGAGTAAAATTAAAACAACTCATGTAGGAAGTTTGCCTAGATCATATGAATTATCAGACCTTTTATTTAAGAAAGACCAAAATCAAAAAATTGACTTAAATAAATTTGATCAAATAGTTAGTAGAGATGTAAATGAGGTAGTAAGAAAACAAATTAACGTAGGTATAGATATTGTAAGTGACGGTGAGATGTCAAAGATCAGTTATGCAACTTATGTTAAAGATAGATTGGAGGGTTTTTCTGGTGAAAGTGAAAGAAAAGCACCTAAAGATTTAGATGACTTTCCATCTTACAAGGAAAGAATTGCAAGAACAGGTGGTACACCTAAATATACAAGACCATGTTGTACTGGTGAGCTTAAAATAAAAGATAAATCATCTTTAACTAAAGATATTAGTAATTTTAAAGAAGCATTAAATAAAAATAATCATAAAACTGGTTTTATGAATGCTGCATCTCCTGGTGTTATTTCTGCTTTTTTACCAAATAAATTTTATAAAAACGATGATGACTATTTAGAAAATTTATCAAACTTAATGAAAGATGAATACGAAGAAATTACATCAAATGGAATAAAATTACAGTTGGATTGTCCTGATTTAGCTCTAGCAAGACATATGACTTTTAAAGATTTAGATGAAAAAGAATTTTTGATTAGAGCAGAAAAACAAATAGAGTGTCTTAACAATGCTATAAAAAATATTGATAGTTCTAACATAAGACTTCATATCTGTTGGGGAAATTATGAAGGTCCTCATTTACATGATATTGCTTTAGAAAAGATAATGCCAATTGCATTAAAAGCTAATGTGCAGACCTACTTAATTGAATCATCTAATCCAAGACATTCTCATGAGTGGCAAATTTTTGAAAATTTAAAAGTTCCAAATGATAAAATAATTGCACCAGGCGTAATAGATTCAACAACTAATTTTGTAGAACATCCCGAAGTTGTAAAGAATAGAATTTTGAATTTTTCTAAAGTCATTGACGCAGAGCAATTATTAGCAGGAACAG
>CACKYY010000028.1 GCA_902604525.1 uncultured Pelagibacteraceae bacterium
ATATACCATTTTCTATTTTACTTTTATCGATTATTTGGCCATAGGATTTTATAGTCAAATGAGAGTTAAATCCGACAATCTTATTAATTAGCTCAGTTCTAAATCCATTCATTACTGACATAACAATTATGAGAACAGCAACACCGAGACTAATGCCAATAAATGAAAAAATAGATATGACATTTAAAAACCCATCATTTTTTCGAGCTTTTAAGAACCTTAGTGTAATTTCTTTTTCTAGATTAGAAATCAATTTAAATTTTTTTGTTTTTTAATAATTTCTATAATTTTGGTTAAAGATAAATTTTGAATTTCTTCACCTACTTCTTTAAACTCTAATAAATCACTATCTGATTTTTTACCAATAATGATTAGATCACGAGCTTTCGATAATAATTGAAATGAAATATGCCAGTTATTTTCTTATCGTATCAGATTATATTAAGTGGGCTAAAAATAATGACATACCAGTTGGTCCTGGTAGAGGATCAGGTGCAGGATCTTTAGTTGCATGGTGCTTGTCTATTACAGATGTAGATCCAATTAAATTTAATTTAATATTTGAAAGATTTTTAAATCCAGATCGAATATCTATGCCTGATTTTGATATCGATTTTTGTGAGGATAAAAGAGATCTTGTTTTTGAATATTTGACAAAAAAGTACAAAGATAGTGTTGCTCACATAATTACCTTTGGAAAATTAAAAGCTAGAATGGTCATTCGTGATGTTGGTAGAGTTTTGGGATTATCTTATGGTTTCGTAGATAGTATTTCTAAAATGATACCTTTTGATCCCTCAAGACCACAAAACTTAACACAATGCATAGCTGGAGAACCAAGGCTTCAAAAATTAATCAATGAAGATCCGAAAGTTAAAAAATTAATTGACTTATCACTTCAACTTGAAGGTCTGAATAGAAATGTTGCAACACATGCAGCAGGGGTAGTTATTGCAGATAGAAAACTGACTGAAGTAGTTCCTTTATATAAAGATAGTTCTGCTGACTTGTTATTACCCTCAACTCAATTTGATATGTATTCAGCTGAAAATGCAGGGCTAATAAAATTTGATTTTTTGGGATTAAAAACTCTAACTGTAATTAACAACACGCAAAAGTTAATTAAAAAGATTAATACGGACTTTGATATAGAAAAAATTGATTTTGAAGATCAAAAAGTTTTTGATTTATTATCAAGCGGTAAAACGGTTGGGTTATTCCAGATTGAAAGTGCTGGAATGAGAGAAGCTTTAATACAAATGAAGCCAAATCATATAGAAGATATTATTGCTCTTGTTGCTTTATATCGACCAGGACCGATGAGCAATATTCCAATTTATAATGATTGCAAGCATGGAAAGCAAAAACCTGATTATTTACATCCACTTTTAGAGGACATTTTAAAACCTACATATGGAGTAATTATTTATCAAGAACAAGTAATGCAAATCGCACAAAAGTTATCAGGTTTTACAGCTGGTCAAGCAGACTTACTTCGAAGAGCTATGGGTAAAAAAAAAAGAGCTGAGCTTGAAAAGCAGAAACAAGGTTTCATCGAAGGAGCAATAAAAAATGGAATTGCAAAAGATGTTGCGGCTGGAATTTTCTTAAAAATAGAACCTTTTGCAGAATATGGATTTAACAAAAGTCATGCAGCCGCTTATGCAATAATTTCTTATCAAACGGCCTTTTTAAAAACCTATTATCCAAAAGAGTTTATTGCAGCATCAATGACGATGGATATTTCTAATCAAAATAAACTAAGTGAGTTTTATGAGGAATTAAACAGATTAAATGTAGAAGTAGTTCGACCTGATATAAACGAATGCTATGCTGATTTTAGAGCTATCGGTGGAAAGTTTTATTATGCTTTAGGAGGAATAAAAGCTGTAGGGTATGAGGCAATTTCAAATATTATTGAGGAAAGAATTGCCAATGGAAAATTTTCATCAATTAATGAATTTTTAAATAGGGTAAATCCAAAAGATATTAATAAACTTCAATTAGAAGGATTAGTAAAGTCAGGTGCTTTTGATAATATAAATCCTAATAGACAGGCACTATTTGACTCAATACCTAATTTAATAATCAAAAGTAAAAATATTTTTGACAATAAATCAGCAAATCAAATTGATTTGTTTTCAGATGAAGAAAATACCCAAGATAATATAATAAATAATATTGAAGACTGGCAATTCGAAGAAAGACTAGCAAAAGAATTTGAAGCAGTAGGATTTTTTATCTCTGATCATCCTTTAAATCAATTTACTGAAATATTTAATGACTATAAGATTAACGAATATACAAAATTTATTTTAGATGATGAGATCAAAAACTCAAATATTGCTGCTACTTTACTTAAATTACAAGAGAGAAAAACTGCTAAAGGAAATTCCTATGCAATTTTAAAGTTAACAGATTTATCAAGTGTATTTGAACTTTTTATATTTTCTGATGTTTTAGAATTAAATAGAGAGATTTTAAAAGAGGGTAATTCTTTAATATTAAGCTTAGTTAAAAATATAAATGATGATGAAAACCGATTTAGAAGAATTAATGTCCAAAAAATATCCTCATTAAAAGAGTTGTTTAGTAGCCCAATTAATGAAGTTACTTTTAAGGTTAGTTCTAAAGACCAAGTGCGATCGATATCAAAAATACTTGAAAAGAGCGGCAAAACATCAGTGAAAATTAATTTAATTACTGATGAAAATATTCTTCATTTTAGACTAAAAAATTCAAAAAATTTAGATAGAAAATCATTAAATTTGTTAAGAAAACAACAAATACAGGCCACTATTTCATAAATAAAACTTGTTAAATTCATAAAATATTTGTAAATAATCCTTTAATTAAATTAACACGCACACAGTTGTTGGTTTTATACCTCCGGTCCTTAATTGGAAATTACTGTGGTGGCTTAACCGGGAATAAATATGAAAATACCTAACGTTACAATTCAACAATTATTAGAAGCAGGTGTCCATCTAGGTCATAAAACCTTGAGATGGAATCCAAAAATGAAGAAATATATTTTTGGAAAAAGAGACTCAATACATATCATAGATTTAACACAAACATTGGAACTAACTAAAGTGGCTTTAGAAAAGGTCTATAATACAATAGCCAATAATGGAAAAATTTTATTTGTTTCTACTAAAAAACAAGCCTCAGAAGCAATAGCTGAAGTTGCAAAAGAAACAGATCAATATTTCGTAAATTATAGATGGTTAGGAGGAATGCTAACTAACTGGGGAACAATTTCAAATTCAATTAAAAAATTGAAAAAATTAGAAATAGATATTTCTGCAGAAAATAGAGGGTTTACTAAAAAGGAACTTTTAAAAATGAGTGTTAAAAAAGATAAGCTTCAAAGATCTTTAGGTGGAATTGCTGAAATGAAAAAAGTCCCTGATCTTGTTTTTGTAATTGATACAAACTATGAATCTTTAGCGATTGCAGAGTCTGCTAAACTAGGAATACCTATAATTGCAATTTTAGACAGTAATTCAAACCCTGAGAACATAGATTTTCCAATTCCTGGAAATGACGACGCCAGAAGAGCAATTGATCTTTATTGTAATCTTATAAAGGAAACAATTAATAGTGCTAAAAATTCTACTCAAGCTCAAGAAACATTACAAGATAAAATTAAAGATAATAAAAAAACTGAAGATAAATCAAAAACAATTCAAGAACTTGATAGGGAAAAATTGGAAAAGAAGTTTTCTAAAGAAAATAAGGAGACTTTAAATTAATATGAGTGACATTGAAAAAGTAAAGAAATTAAGAGAGGTAACTGGTGCAGGTTTTAAAGATTGTAATTTAGCAATAAAAGAAGCTAATGGTGATATAAATAAGGCTATCGAGATCCTTAGAGTTAAAGGTATTTCTAAGGCTTCAAAAAAAATGTCAAGAGATGCTAAAGAAGGGGTTGTTGTTGTTAGTGGCAATGAAACAAAAACATCTATTATTGAAGTAAATTGTGAAACTGATTTTGTAGCAAAAAATGAGGACTTTATTAAATTCGTAAAAGAACTTAGCGAACTGAATAATCAAAAAAGTTCTAATCTTGATGAATTAAAAAACTCAAAGATGAAAAACGATAAAACTGTTGATGAAAATTTAGTTGGCTTAATCGCGAAAATTGGCGAAAAAATAACAATAGGAAAGTCCAAAACAATTGAAAATTCAAATGGAGTAAATAATCATTATCTTCACACAGTAGTTAAGGACAATGTAGCAAAGTTAGCTGTATTAGTATCATTGGAAACTAAAGATAAGTCAGAGGCAGTAAAGATATTTAGTAAACAATTATCTATGCATATTGCAGCCTCAAACCCTTTAGCATTAGACTCTAATCAAATCGATCAAGATGTTATTGATAAAGAACAAGAGCTTGTTACAGAGGAATTAAAAAATTCAGGAAAACCTGAGGAAATAGCTAAAAAAATTAGTTTAGGTAAAATGAATAAATTTAAAGAAGAAAATGCTTTGTTAACTCAAGCTTGGGTTATGGAACCAAAAAAAAAAGTGAAGGATATATTACAAGAATTATCCATAGCTGATCTTAAAATTAGAGAATTTTATAGAATTAAAATTGGAGAGTAAATGTTTGATGAAAAATCTTACAGCCTTAAAATGGATAAAGCCATAGAGGTATTTTCTAGAGAACTGTCATCATTAAGAACAGGAAGAGCTAATGCAGCAATGTTAGATTTAATTAAAGTGGATGTTTATGGACAGCAAATGCCAATTAATCAAGTAGGAAGCATAACAACCCCTGAGTCGAGAATGATAAATATTCAAGTTTGGGACGCAAACAATGTTCCATTAATTGATGCAGCTATTAAAAAATCTGATTTAGGGTTAAATCCACAAATAGACGGACAGTTAATCAGATTGCCTGTCCCTGAACTTAACGAAGAAAGAAGAACTGAATTAAAAAAAATAATTAAGACAGTTGGTGAAAAATGTAAAGTTTCTATCAGAAATATTAGAAGAGAGGCTAATGAGGATTTAAAAAAACTTTTAAAATCAAAAGATATTGGTGAGGATGAGGAAAAAACTCATGAAAAAAAAGTTCAGACAATAACCGATGAGCATATTATGCTAGTAGATGAAAAAGTTTCATTAAAAGAAAAAGAAATAATGAAAATATGAATCCTCTAAATCACGTGGCCATTATTATGGATGGCAATGGTAGGTGGGGCTTAAAATATAAAAAACAAAGGAATGCTGGACATAAAGAGGGTTTAAATACAATTGAAAAAATAATTAAAGTATCAATAAAACAGAAAATAAAACATTTAACTTTGTATGCTTTTTCAACTGAAAATTGGAAAAGACCCAAATCGGAAATTAAATATTTATTTAGTTTATTAGAAAACTTTTTACTAACTAAAATAGAGGATCTTAATAAACAAAATATTAAACTTAAGATAATTGGTTTAAAAAATTTTTCTCCAAAATTAAATAAATTATTAAGACAATCAGAACAAAAAACTAAAAATAACACAAAATTACAAATTAATTTAGCATTAAATTATGGTTCTAAATTTGAATTAATAAATGCCTTTAAAAAATTAAAAAAAAGTAAAAAAAAAATAAATGAAAAAAATTTAAATGATTATCTTCAAACTAAAGATATACCTGATCCAGAGATATTAATTAGAACGGGGAATACCAAAAGATTAAGTAACTTCTTATTATGGCAAGTAGCTTATTCAGAAATTTTTTTTGAGAAGAAATTGTGGCCTGATTTTACAAGAAAAGATTATAATAAAATAATTAAAATGGTAACATTTAATGAATAGCGAATTAGTTAAAAGATTACTTAGCTCAATAATTCTTCTTCCTTTAGTATTTTATTTTTTGGTATCTGGATCCTTTCTTTTAATTTTTTTTATTAGCATATGTTTTATTATATCATGTTACGAATGGAACAAGATGAGTAAGAACTATTTTAATAAAATTTTTGGATTTATTTTTTTATTATTTGTCTTTTATACTTTCTATCGTCTTTCCATTGAGCTATTTCTACTAACATTTGTAATTCTTATATGTATATCAACTGATATAGGCGGTTATATATTTGGCAAAATTTTTAAAGGACCAAAAATAACAAAAATAAGTCCAAATAAGACATATGCTGGTATGATTGGTGCTTATTTACTATCTATTATTTGTTTCTCAATATTTATAAACTATATGTATTACCCAGCTTCATATTTTCAATTTTTTTTAATAACAGTCTTACTTTCAACTGTTAGTCAAGCTGGAGATATTATTGTTTCTTATTTTAAAAGAAAAGCAAGCATCAAAAATACAAGTAGTTTAATTCCCGGCCATGGAGGTTTACTTGACAGAATTGATGGAATGATCTTTGCAGTTCCAACTTTATATATAATTGAGATCACAGGTTTCATTGATAAATGATAAAAAAAGTTTCAATACTTGGATCTACAGGCTCTATTGGAAAATCTTTATTAAATATTGTAGCAAGTGATAAAAAAAATTTTCAAATAGTATTATTAACAGCAGATAAAAATCATAAACTACTTTTAAAACAAGCAATAAAATTCAAAGTTAAAAATTTAATTATAACTAACAGAAAAAGTTATGAAATTTTAAAAGATAAACTTAAAAAAAATAAATCAATAAATATTTTTAATGACTACAATAGTTTTAATAAAATTTTTAAAAAAAAAATTTATTACGTAATGAGTTCAATAAGTGGAATAAATGGTCTTCCACCAACATTGAAAATAATTAAATATACACAAAATATAGCTATAGCGAATAAAGAATCTATCATTATAGCTTGGAATTTAATTTCTAAAGAACTAAAAAAAAATAAAACAAAATTTATCCCTGTGGACTCTGAGCACTTCTCTATCTGGTATGGATTAAATAATTATGAAAGTAGTAACTTAGATAAAATATACTTAACAGCATCTGGGGGTCCATTTTCAAATCTAGCTTTACAAAATTTCAAAAAAATTAAACGTAAACAAGCATTAAATCATCCCAATTGGAGAATGGGTAAAAAAATTTCTATAGACTCGGCGACAATGATTAATAAAATTTATGAGGTGATAGAGGCTAAAAATATATTTAATATTAATTATAAAAATATAAAAATCTTACTTCACCCTAACTCATATGTGCATGCAATACTTAAATTTAAAAATGGGTTAATAAAATTAATTGCTCATGATACAACGATGAAAATTCCTATTTTTAACACTCTTTATTTTGACCAATGTAAAAAAATTATTTCTAAAGAACTAA
>CACKYY010000029.1 GCA_902604525.1 uncultured Pelagibacteraceae bacterium
TTTACCCTAAAGCACGGCTATCCTCAATTCTACACTCAAATATTATTTTACAAAGAAAAACCAGAAATATTTATGAAGTCAGTTTTAAATAATATTGAGGGAATTTCAAAAATATCGACTTGTAAAAAAATTGAAAAATTTAATCAACAAAGTTAATCTTTCAATTTATCTTTATTTTTTTTATTTATAATATTTTTTTTCTTGAAGCTAAATCTACTATTAGTGATATTAGACCGATGTTTAGCAAATGCTTGCTTTTGTGCTTGTCGCATTGCTCTTTTAGAGGACATAGATTTAATTTAATACTCTATTTCTAAAGTATCAATGATTTTTAAATTATGATTTGAAATTACTATTTCGCCTGAAGAAGATGGGTAATCTAATATCTCAGAAATTACAACATAATGAGTTATAAATATTAAATTAGTTTTTTTGTCCCAATCTAATAAAAATTTTTGAAAATCTCTGATTTGTATACTTTTATTTTGTGCAAACTTTGAACTAAAAAAAGAGTTTAAAAAACTTTTTGTTTTAAAGTTTTTAAAAGCTATAGAAGCAGTTTCTTTGCACCTACACCATTCACTAGAATACACATTTTCTATTTTAATCTTATTTTCTATAAAAAAATTACCAATTTTTTTTGACTGCACTCTACCACTTTCACTGAGATTTCTTTGAGTTGAGCAATCATAAATATTAAAATTTTCAGGATCTCCCCCTCCAGGTGCATAAGCATGTCTAATAAATATTAATTTCCCTCCTTCTTTTAGGTTTTCAATTATATTTTTTTTTGAATCTGCTTTAACAAGTGTGGTTAAAGATATAAATAATATTAAAAAAATTTTTAAAAATTTCATTGATGAATATTAAATTTAAAAAGTTAAATAAAACAATTATAAATTGCAATGAGTGTCCAAGATTAGTCAATTTTATTAGTAAAATTTCTACTAAAAAAAGAAAACAAAATATTAATGATACCTATTGGGGTAAACCTGTTGCTGGCTTTGGCAAATCAAATTCAAAGCTTCTTATTTTGGGCTTGGCACCTGCAGCTCATGGAGGAACAAGAACAGGTCGACCATTTACAGGTGACAAATCTAGTGATTTTTTATTTAGATGTTTACATAAAACAAATATATCTAATCAACCATATTCTCTAAATTTAAAAGATGGTTTAAAATTAAAATCTACTTATATCACTAATATTCTAAAGTGTGTTCCACCTGAAGATAAACCAAATATAGAAGAACTAAATAATTGCTCAAAATACTTTAGTTCTGAGTTATCAAATTTAAGAAGTTTAAAAACAATAGTGGCACTTGGTAAAGTAGCTTTTGATAATTGTGTTAAATTTTACAAAAAAAATTATAACTTTTCAAAAAAATTAAAATTTGTTCATGGTAAAACCTATAAATTACCAAACAATATAAATTTAATTTCTTGCTATCATCCAAGCCCACGAAATGTAAATACTAAAGTAATTTCAGAAACAATGATGATTAAGTTATTTGAAAAAGCAAAAAAAATATCTGCTATTAAAAGTTAGAAATATAAGGTTTAAATTTGTTTACAACCACTTTTGGAATTTTCATGGGTTTAGCTTTTTCATTTAAAAAAACCAATCGTATTTTAGCCTCAACTATTACTATTTTATTCTTAATAATAGTTTGACTCATAACAAATGAAGTCTTTGTAATTGAGAATATATGTGACTTTATATTTAAAACGTCTTCTAAATATGCAGATTTTTTATAGTCAATATTGCATGATTTGACAATAATTAATGCTTTAAAATTATCTTTGATCTTAAGATTACTAAGCCCAATATTGATTAAGGCTTCTGTTCTGGCCCTTTCAAGATATTTAAGATAATTTGCATAATATACTACACCAATTGCATCAGTATCTTCATAGTAAACTTTAATCTTATGTTTAAAATATTTAGTCATGTAAATATATTATCAAAAATTTTAACAATTAAATAGAAACTAAGTTGTGAGTTCATCAATAAAAATTTATATTGTATGGTTAATTGGTGTAGTTATTTGGAACTTTGGCTTCCCAAATGCAATTCCATTAGCAGATGTTATAGCAGCTATTTTATTATCTTTTCTAAGTTTAATTTTAAATAAATATTTGAAGTTTTAATTTTCAGAAAAATAAATATTTTGAAAATAAGAAATTGACTTCATTTTTGAATTATCTGTGTCAGCCATTATTGCTAGCCCATCAAGCTCATCAACATCTAGATCATGAAATCTTTTAAAATCTTGTTTAACATTTGCTTTTACTGTAACCCATTCATTAAAATTGTTTTTTGTAGAAGCTAATACATTATCTATTGATTTTTTAGTATAAGGACTGGGCCAATTTTCACCTACTTCACTGTTGCTGGAAAAAATATAATTAATTGCTCTATTTGATAAAGGTGTAGCCCCAGTTTTTTTAATTGCAAAAACACGAGCTGCATAATCATGTCCTTTTTTGGTATTTTCTTTAATTCCTTTTAAATCCTTCTCTATTTTCCATGTAATATTAATATAGGGTGTTTTATTGAGATTAATTTTAATCTCTTTACCAAGACCTGAGGCTGAATTATCTGCGATAGCTAATAAAAAATTACCATTCTCGTTTGAGCCAACAGAGTAAATAGTTTTATTATCCGCACCTCTTACTTTACGTACTTCTAATTCTGAAAGCTCTTTCTCAGTGAACTCAAAAATTCTAATATTCTCAGCAGCTGCAGAACTAAATAAAAATATAGATGTAATAATAATATTGAAAATTTTTAACATATCTTTCTTATAGATAAATTATTTTTTAATTCAAGAATCTGTGAGATTTATAAATTATTAATTTAATATGTAGATCTTCCTCCACTTATGTCAAAGACAGCAGCAGTTGAAAATGTATTCTCTCGTGACGAAAGCCAACAAACTAGTGAAGTAAACTCGTGTATCTCAAGAAATCTTCCTCTTGGTACTTTGGAAAGCATTCTTTGAACATGTTCTTTGCTCATTTGATCTAAAATTCTAGTTTTAGCTCCAGCTGGTGTTACAGCATTTACAGCAATATCCTTATCTGCTAATTCTTTGCCTAATGCTTTAGTAAGACCAATGGCTCCCGCTTTTCCAGAACTATAGGCACTAGCATTTGCATTGCCGTCCTTACCTGCGACTGATGCAACATTAACTATTCTACCATAATTGTTCTTAATCATATTTGGCACAATTGCCCTACAGCAATTAAATGTGCCCATTAAATTAATTTGAACTATTTTATTCCACATTTCTACATCATACTTCCAAAGAGGGTCCGTTGGACCCGTAATTCCTGCATTGTTAATTAAAATGTCAATTTTATTTTTATTGGTTATCTCACCAACAAATTTTTCGACTTCAGCATACTTTGAAACATCAACTACATGATAATTTAAATTTGGATTGTTGATTTCATTTGTTGTTTTTTTTAAACGATTTTCATCTATATCCCAAATAAAGACATTGCATCCAGACTCTAGAAATCTTTTAGCAATATCTAATCCAAAACCTTGGGCTCCCCCAGTTATAATAGCTGTTTGATTTTCAAAATCAAATTTGTGCATATGGATTATTTTTTAGCTAGCAAATAATAAGTTAACCATGAAATAAATGCACCTATAATCCATGCATATGATTGTAAAAACATTAAATTATTATTCCATATAGTTGAAGCAGAAAAAATAAAACCTAATATTATCGAGTAGGCACCTTTAATGTGCCACCCTTTTGAATAATAATAAGCACTTTGATTTTCAATAGAATACAGGTCTTTATTACTTAAATTTTGATTTTTTATTAAATAGTAATCGGCAATAATTACACCAAATAAGGGCCCAAAAAAACAACTGAATGTATCTACAAAAGATAAAATACCAATTTGACTTAGAACAGTTAGCCAAAAAATCCCAACAATTAATCCTAAAAAGGAAATTGTATAACTTGCACTTTTTAAATTTAGTTTATTCGGAAGAAAATTAATAAGTGAGTATTGAGAAGGAATATAATTTGCCACTAAATTAGTTGATGCTGAAGCAATTATAATAAAGAAGAGAACTACTATTGTGATTTGAAGATTATCAAATTTACCAATTATATCAGTTGGATTTGTGAAAATTCTATCCAAATCCTGAAATTTTTGATTTAAAAAAACATCTGAACCAACAACAATAGCAATAGAAAAAAATGAAAAAATTATTAAGTTGAGAATTAAGCTTAAGTTTCCTTTGGTTAAATTTCTCTCATTAATTACATATCTTGTAAAATCTCCGAAACTTACAATCACAATTGAAAAATAAGCAAAAATGGTGCCAGCAACAGTAATTAA
>CACKYY010000030.1 GCA_902604525.1 uncultured Pelagibacteraceae bacterium
AAGTTTTTTTAATAAACAATTTTTATTTAAAAAAATTTGGTTTTAAACCAAAAATAGCAATTTTAGGTCTTAATCCTCATTGTGAAAGTGTTGATAAATATAACGAGGATGACAAAATTATTAAACCAACAATTAAATATTTAAAAACAAAATACAATGTTTCAGGTCCTCACTCTGCTGATACTGCATTTTTAAAGAATAATCGAAAAAATTTTGATGTTATTATTGGTATGTACCATGATCAAGTTCTCACACCACTTAAGACACTATATGAATATGATGCAATTAATATAACATTAGGCCTGCCATTTGATAGAGTATCTCCAGATCATGGGCCTAACGAAAAAATGCTAGGCAAAAATATCTCAAGCCCATTAAGTTTGATAAGAGCAATACAATTTTTGGAAAAAAATTGATTAAAGCCAAAAAAAGTCTTGGTCAGAATTTTTTAGTAGATACGAATGTTCTAGAAAAAATAGTTAACGTAATTCAAATTAAGGAAAAAAATATTCTTGAAATAGGTCCCGGTACTGGAGCTCTTACTTCTTATATTTTAAAAAAAAAACCCAAAAAATTAATAGTTGTTGAAAAAGATAAAAATCTTGCACAAAAGCTTTATCAAAATTTTAAAGAAGAAGTGACTGTAATTAATAAGGATATTCTAGAAATAGATGAAAACTCATTGATAAAAGAAAAGTTTACTGTGTTTGGTAATCTTCCATATAATATTTCTACTGAAATATTGAGTAAATGGATTGTAAATTTGAAAGATGGATTTTGGTTTGATTATCTAGTTTTAATGTTTCAAAAAGAGGTAGCAAACAGAATTATTTCAGATTTCAATACATCAACTTATGGTAGATTGTCAATATTAGTGAACTGGAAACTCAAAGTTGTTAAAGTTTGCGATATAAAACCTTTTTCTTTTTTTCCAAAACCAAAGGTTGATAGTTCTTTGTTATTGTTCACTCCAAAAAATAAAATATTTAAGATTCATAATCCTAAAAACTTAGAGAAAGTCACAAGAGTTTTTTTTAGTCATAGAAGAAAAATGTTAAGGAAACCTTTTAACCAACTTTTTAATGGTGATCAAAGAATATTAGATAGGCTCAAAATTAACTTAAATCTTAGACCTCAAAATTTAGATTTTGAAACTTACTATCAATTAACTCGCGAATATGAGAATTTAAGAAGTTAATTTTTCTATATGATTCCTAATATACTCAGCATCATAATCTTTAGAGCCATTGTTTATTTCTGCATGAATTAAATTTTTTATTTTAGAATAACAAGTTTCAATACTATCATTTATAACTACATAATCATAATTAATCCAATGCAATACGTCTCTACCAAACTGCTTCATTCTTTCTTCAACAATCAATTTATCTTTCATATCTCTATTAGAAAGTCTCTCAAACAAAATCTCTTTGCTTGGTGGTAAAATGAAAAATGAGATTAACTTATAATCTAAATTTTTGTTCTTTATTTGGTCAGCGCCTTGCCAATCAATATCAAATAAAACATTTTTACCTTTATTAAGCTTATTGATAACTGGTGTCCTTGTTGTTCCATAAAAATTACTAAACACTTTTGCATATTCTAGAAATTCCTCATTTTTAATAAACCTTTTGAATTCTTTCTCATCAACAAAAAAATAATCTTTGTTGGGTGTCTCATTATGTCTAGGTTGTCTTGTTGTATGCGATATGGAGATTTCAAAGTTATCTAACTTAGATAACATTTTTACTAACGTGGTTTTACCTGCTCCAGAAGGAGAAGATAAAATTATCATTACCCCATCTTGTTCAGAGGGCATTAGAATTACTAATTTGCTTTTCCTTCGATAAACTTAACTGCATCTCCAACAGTTAAAATTTTCTCAGCTTCACTATCTGATATCTCAGATCCAAATTCTTCTTCGAAAGCCATCACTAGTTCAACTGTATCTAAACTATCTGCTCCTAAATCATCTATAAAACTAGACTCCTCAGCTACCTTTGCTTCATCGATACCTAAATGATCAGCTACAATTTTTTTAACTTTGCTTGAAACGTCTTCTGACATATTGATCCTTTTCGTTATAAATTCTTAATAGTTTAAAAACTTATTTTGTCAAGCCATATACATGCCCCCATTAACATGTAAGGTTTCTCCATTAATATAGCTCGATTGATTTGAGCATAAAAAAAGGACTGCATTAGCAATATCATTTGGTTCTCCAAGACGGGCTGAGGGAATTTTTGATATTATAGATTCTTTTACTTTATCTTCTAGTTTGTCTGTCATTGGAGTGTTAATGAAGCCCGGAGAAATACAATTGATATTTATATTTTTTTTCGCATATTCTATCGCCAAACTTTTTGACATTGCTATTATACCTGCTTTTGATGCTGTATAATTAGCCTGTCCTAAATTTCCTGTATGACCAACTACAGATGTAATATTAACGATCCTGCCTGATTTATTCTTAAGCATTTTTTTAATTGCAGATTTACTGATTAAAAAAGTTGATGTTAAATTGATATCAATTACTTTTTTCCATTCTTCTAAACTCATTCTTATAGCTAGGTTATCCTGAGTAATGCCTGCATTATTAATAATACAATCTAAACTTCCACCAAGTTCGTTTGTTGCATTGTCTATAAATTCGTTAATTTTATCACTTTGTGAAATATCAAATTTCAAAGTTTTTATATTTGCATATTTACTTTTTAACTCTTCAAGTTTTTCTGCTCTAGTTCCAGAAGCTAAAATATTTGCTCCGGCTTGATTAAATTTTTCAATTATCGAATTTCCAATACCACCTGATGCACCTGTAACAATAATATTTTTATCTTTTAAATCACTCATACTTTTATACTTTCAATATCACTTAGACTATTTATTGTATCAATTTTAACATCACCGCTTATTCTTTTTACTAAACCTGACAACACTTTCCCAGGTCCAATTTCTATAAAATGACTCACATTATTTTCTATCATATTAATAACACTTTCTCTCCATCTTACTCTGCTCTCTATTTGCTTAATTAGGAGAATTTTGAGCTCATCAATATCTTTTATTTCATAAGCTGTCACATTTGAAATTAATTTATTTTGTCCACTTTTAAAATTAAGCTTACTTAACTCATCTGTCATAATTTTAGTAGCATTACTCATCATATCACAATGAAAAGGGGCGCTAACTGGAAGTTTAACATTTTTAATAGAATTTTCTTTTAAAATTTGAATTAACTTTTCTAAATCTGATGTTTTTCCACTCAACACCATTTGACCTTCGGAATTATCATTCGCAATTTGAGCATTAAAAATTTTTTTATTATCAGCTAAAATTTTTTCAATTAAATCAATTTTTGAACCCAATACCGCAACCATGCCTCCTTCCCCTTTTGGAACTGAGTTTTGCATAGCTTCTCCTCTAATTCTTAAGATTTTTAGAGTCTCTGAAAAATCTAAATATCCAGCACATGACAAAGCTGAGTATTCACCTAAAGAATGTCCAGCAAAATATTTAGCTTTATTTAAATCTAAGTTGAATTCTTTTTTAACTAAATTGAATATTGAATAACTAATTAAAAATATTGCTGGTTGAGTATTAATTGTTAAATCTAAATCTTCTTTTGGACCCTCTAAAATTAACTTAGAAATATTAAAATTTAAAGTTTCGTCTGCCTGCTTAAAA
>CACKYY010000031.1 GCA_902604525.1 uncultured Pelagibacteraceae bacterium
AAGATCAGTACGATCTGAACAAGTTGAACATTCTGCATATTCAAAAGATTTTCTATTAAATTTAGACCATAAAGCTTCATCAAATATCATGTTGTGCTTTGCTTGTATCATATGAAAGAATTCATGGTGGATCATTCTTTCAAAGTGTCTTTGATTGAAGTTAATATCTAAGATTAATGACCTTTTAAGAATGTTTGGTATTCCTCCAGTGTTAATTGAGGAAACAGTCAGATTTTCACATAAAATAATGAATTTGAGATTATTTTTAATTAAAAAATCTGCTTTATATTTGTTGAAATTTTTTTCAACAATTGGATATTTATTATCTAATTCTTTTTTTTTTGATTTATTACAAGAAATATTTTTTTTTAATCCTATTTTAAAGTTATTCTCTGCATATAAATATTTTAATCCATTTAAACTGTTTGTGTTATAAATTTCTAAATTAGGGATTTTTAACAGATTAAAAATTTCATTCGCATTTACTGCTGAAATATTAAATATTAGTATTATAGAAATTATATATTTCATTAGATTATTATAGACGAATAAAGCTAGATAATATTAACTTAGTTTTAAAATAAAATGAAAAAACAAAAAAATAAAAATCCAATTCAGCCAGTAAGTGGCACAAAAGTTCCAAGATATGCAGGCCCATCTACATTTGCAAGATTACCTGAGTTAAGAGACGTTGAAAGCTGCGATGTAGCAATAGTAGGTGTACCCTTTGATGCAGGAACTAGTTATAGACCTGGAGCAAGATTTGGACCTCAAAGTATTCGACAAGCTTCCAGACATTTAAGAACAAATTATCATCCAAGTTATAATGTTGAGCCCTTTAAAATTCAACAAGTGGCTGACGCAGGTGATATAGCATGTAATCCATTTAGTATAGATGAAGCCATCAAACAAATTGAAGTAGGTGCTACAGATTTATTAAAAAAAGTAGGTGGTATAATTAGTCTAGGTGGAGATCACACAATTGCTGTACCTTTGTTAAGAGCAATCAATAAAAAAAATAATGGTCCAGTCTCTTTAGTACATTTTGATGCTCATCTAGATACATGGGATACATACTTTGGTGCACCTTATACACATGGAACTCCGTTTAGAAGAGCTAGAGAAGAAGGATTATTTTTAGATGATGCCTCAATGCATGTCGGTATTCGAGGCCCACTCTATAGCAGAGATGATATAAAAAATGATGAAAGTTTTGGTTTTAAAATAATTCATTGTGATGAATTTCAAACTGAAGGAACAGATAAAATAGCTGAAAGAATTAGAAAAAGAGTTGGAGATAATCCATTATATCTTTCAATTGATATTGATGTGCTAGATCCTGCTTTTGCTCCTGGAACGGGTACACCTGAAATTGCAGGAATGACAACTAGAGAGATGGTAAATGTTTTAAGGGGTTTATCAGGTTTAAATCTTATGTCAGCTGATGTTGTAGAGGTCTCTCCTGCTTATGATCATGCAGAAGTTACTTCTCTGGCTGCAGCAACAATAGTGTATGAATTAACTAATTTGTTTGCAAAAACATAAAGAGAGGATAGTTTTCTAGAATGTTAGAAAAAAGAAATTTTTATATAAACGGTTCATGGGTTGCTCCAAAAAAACCAAATGATATTGAAGTAATCAATCCAGCGACAGAAAAAGCTTGCGCAGTAATTTCACTTGGAAGTAAAGATGATATTAATGATGCAGTGCTTTCTGCTAAAGAAGCATTCAAAACTTGGGGATATTCAACAAGAGAGGATAGAATTGCTCTATTGGAAACATTTTACACTTTATATAAGAAAAGATGGAACGATATAACTGATGCCATTATTCAAGAAATGGGAGCACCGAAGGATTTTGCGTCAAAACTCCAGACAGGAACTGGTGCAAGTCATACTAAATCTTTTATAAGATATTTAAAAGAGTTTGAATTTGAAAAGCCATTAGGTGAGCATGCCAAAAATCAAAGACTAATATATGAGCCAAAAGGAGTTTGTGCTTTAATTACTCCCTGGAACTGGCCAATGAACCAAGTCACTTTAAAGGTAATCCCCGCTTTAGCATCTGGCTGTACTATGATACTAAAACCATCAGAACTAGCGCCACTTTCAGCCATGATACTTGCAGAACTAATTGATGAAGCGAAATTTCCAAAAGGCGTATTTAACTTAGTAAATGGTGACGGCGCCACAACTGGAGATGCTTTAACAAGTCATCCAGATGTTAATATGATCTCATTTACAGGATCAACTAGAGCAGGTGCATTAATATCTCAAAATGCAGCAAAAGATTTTAAAAGAGTTAGTTTAGAACTTGGCGGCAAGGGAGCAAATATTATCTTTAAAGATGCAGATCCGGGAGCCATTGAAAGAGGAGCTTTAAGATGTTTTAGAAATTCAGGTCAATCTTGCAATGCTCCAACAAGAATGTTAGTTGAAAAATCTATGTATAATGAAGCAATAGAAAGATTAAAAAAATACACAAATGAATTTAAAGTTGATGATCCCAAAAAAGAGGGTGAACACATAGGGCCTGTAATTTCTGAAGCACAATTTGATAAAATTCAAACTTTAATCCAAAAAGGAATAGACGAAGGTGCAAAATTAGTTGCTGGTGGACCAGGAAAACCAGATGGTATGAAGGAGGGTTATTATGTTAAACCTACTGTATTTGTAAATGTCAATAATCAAATGGAAATAGCACGAACAGAAATATTTGGCCCAGTTTTGTCAGTAATACCATTTGAAACTGAAGAAGAAGCAATAGAAATTGCTAATGATACTGATTATGGTTTAACAAATTATATTCAAAGTAAAGACTCTGAAAAAATCAGAAGACTTGCAAGAAAATTAAGATCTGGAATGGTTGATGTAAATGGTGCGGGTATTGCAGTAGACGCTCCCTTTGGCGGTTTTAAGCATTCTGGTATTGGGAGAGAGGCAGGTAAAGAAGGTTTGTTAGAATTCTTGGAAGTAAAATCAGTAGGTGGTTGGACTTAATTTAAAGAAGATTTTTCTTTAATCCCTTCAAGTAATTTTAAACACTTTTTTAATTCGTCTAATATTATAAATTCATCAATTTTATGTGCTTGTTCAATAGAACCTGGTCCACAAACAACTGTACTAATTCCTATTTCTTGAAATAAACCTGCCTCTGTTCCAAAAGATACAACTTGTCTAGAGTTATCTCCTGTTAAACTTGAAATTAATTCACAAGCATCAGATTTATCCTTACGGTCAAACCCAATTATTTCTCCGATAACTTTTTTTTCAATAGAGGAGCTAGAAAAAACTTTTTTCATTTCTGGCAATAAAATTTCATTTGCATATTTATCTAGTTCTTGATTTAAAAATATAGCATCCTCTTTAACCACTGGTCTAGTTTCCCAATTGACATGGCATTTATCTGCAATCACGTTGTGAGCAATTCCACCAAAAATTCCTCCTATTGAGAGAGTTGAATGAGGAGGATCAAAAATAGAGTCTTTTGGAGCTCTATCTTTAAGGTCATTACGTAATTCAATCAATTTATTTACATATCTTGAAGCGTATTCAACAGCGCTCACACCCTTATGTGGCGCTGAACTATGACCTGCCAAACCTTTAAAATAAGTTGTGTATTCGTAGCATCCTTTATGAGCATCGATAATTTTCAT
>CACKYY010000032.1 GCA_902604525.1 uncultured Pelagibacteraceae bacterium
ATAATTTAAATGAAAAAAAACTTTTTAAAAAACGAAATCAAACTGTTGATCAATTAGAAAAAAATAAATTTATCAAAAATTTATATAATATAGGATACCCAAAGAAAATTTTGTTTAATAAATATAAATATTCAAAATTGTTAACAGCTGCATTTCAGAGAAGATTTAGGCAAGAACTTGTAAATGGTATAATTGACCAAGAATGTCTTTTCATAAGCAATAATCTAGCAAAAAACCTCAAATAAAATCTCTTGATATTTTATAGCTTAGTTGTAGATTCTGCTAGCCAGATAAACGACTTATCACTTTAATTTATTAAAGAGGAAAGTCCGGGCTCTACAAGGAAACAGTGCCAGGTAATACCTGGCGGGGGCAACCCTAGGGATAGTGCCACAGAAAATAAACCGCCATAACATGGCAAGGGTGAAAAGGTGTGGTAAGAGCACACCGGTTCTATTGGTAACAATGAACGCTGGAAAACCCCACTGGGAGCAAGACTAAGTAGAGATGACATTGTTGGAAAACTAAAAGCCTTCCTTGGCTAGTCATCAGGGTTAGTTGCTTGAGCTTAAGAGCGATCTTAAGCCTAGATAAATGGTAAGTTTAAATGACAGAACCCGGCTTATAGTTTATCTGGCAAACTTATAAGCACAAATTACTAAAATAAATTAGATGTTCACTTTATGTATCTCCAATGGCTAATAGAAGTTCAATTTTTTTATTATCAAATCATAAAAGCATTAATAGATTTATTTTAATTCTTTCAATAAATTCAAAAAAAATCATTAAATTGGCCTATTAATAGTCTAGATTCAAGGTTTGACAGGGAATATAAATACCCATATATTCCCATATATTCCCAATTATGGAATTTAAATATTATAAAATTTATGTTTTTAAGCACTTACGAGAACAAATTAGACAAAAAAGGACGAGTTTCAGTGCCAGCTAGCTTTAGATCTCATCTGTCAAATTTAGGATACAACGGAGTTATATGCTACCCTTCATTTAATAATTCATCTATCGAAGCATGCTCGCAAGATAGAATTGAAAAAATTTCCTCAGCAATAGACTCTTTAAATCCTTTTGAAGAAAAAAGAGATTTTTTTGCAACCTCAATCTTAGCAGAAAGTACTAATTTACAATTTGATAGCGAAGGAAGAATTTCAATTTCATTAAAATTATTAAAACATGCAAAGATAAAAAATAGCATGTTGTTTGTTGGTCAGGGTCAAACTTTCCAAATATGGGAACCGACAGCTTTTGAAAAATTTAAGGTAAATGCAAGAAAAAAAGCTAACTTAAATCGAGCAAGCCTTAAATGGGAAAAACATTTAAACAATAACGAGGGGAACTAAGATGACAATTAACTTTAAAGCACCAGAAATTAAAGAGTTGCAGCCACGACTACTAGTTTTAGGTGTTGGTGGAGCAGGTGGAAATGCAATTAATGAAATGATTGAAAATAATATGCAAGGGGTGGAATTTATTGCCGTTAATACGGATGCTCAAGATTTGAAGCTAAGTAAAGCAAAATCTAGAATTCAAATAGGTTTAAATTTAACTAAAGGTTTAGGAGCAGGTGCAAAACTTGATATTGGACAAGCTGCTGCTGACGAGTCTTTAAATGATATAGTAAATACTCTTCAAGGCGCAAATATGGTTTTTATTGCTGCAGGAATGGGTGGTGGGACTGGCACTGGTGCTGCACACGTTATTGCAAGAGCAGCTAAAGAATTAAATATTTTAACAGTAGGTGTTGTGACGCTTCCATTTTTATATGAAGGCCCTTCTAGAATGAGAAGAGCACAACAAGGTTTAGAGGAATTGAGAAAACATGTTGATACTATCATTGTTATTCCAAACCAAAATTTGTTTAAAATAGCAAATGAGCAAACAACGTTTGAAGAGTCTTTTAATCTTTCAAATAATGTTTTAATGCATGGAGTGCAAAGTGTTACAGATCTAATGGTAAGACCTGGTATAATTAATTTAGATTTTGCCGATGTTGAGACTGTTATGGCTTCAATGGGTAAAGCCATGATGGGAACAGGAGAAGCTGAAGGTGAAGGTCGTGCAATGCAAGCAACAGAAATGGCAATTAATAATCCTTTAATAGATGATTACACTCTGAAGGGAGCTAGGGGATTATTAGTAAACATAACAGGTGGAAAAGATCTTAAACTCTTTGAAGTTGATGAGGTGGTTAACAAAATTAGATCAGAAGTAGACTCTGAAGCTGAAGTCATAATTGGAGCTATAACAGACACAGAACTCGACGGTAAAATTAGAGTTTCAATAGTCGCAACTTCTCTTGATGGTCAACAACCAGAGTCAAAATCTGTTGTTAATATGGTTCATAGAATTCACAACCGTAACCCTGGTTATTCAGATTTTTCAAATATTGGATCATCTGCATCTTTTAATTTTTCAAGTTCAACAGCCTCAAACCCAATCACACATGGAGCCAATGCATTGAAGCTTGAACATGAAATAGTTCAAGAGCAACAGAGTGAAACAAGTCATACGAGTATAACAAATGATGAGGTTTTACAAAGCAATAGTCTTGATACAGAAAGTGTAGTCGAAGATGCAATGGTAAATGAGATGGAGAAATCCTTTACACAAGAAGCTATCGAAACACACCATGAGACTAATTTAACAGACAATGCTGAAGAAGATGTTTCAAACGATCTAAAAGAATTTGGTGTAGACTCAGACTCTCCAGATTTATTTAGCTCTGATTCAAAAAATTCAAGTCCAGAAGATCTATTGTCCTCTGAAGTAGAAGAAGAGGATGATCTAGAAATACCAGCATTCTTGAGAAGACAAAAAAATTAATGGTCTTCAAAGAAATAAATGGACGCCGCCATAACACCATCGATGCAAAAGCATTATCCGGTGTTGCTAAAAGAAATTATTAGCATTATTTCCCCTCAATATGGCG
>CACKYY010000033.1 GCA_902604525.1 uncultured Pelagibacteraceae bacterium
CGCCTACTACATTAAGTGGAATAACTATGAACTTTTTAATGTCGTTATCAGGTGGATTGTTAGCTGGGTATGTTATTGCTAAAGGTGATCCTTTCTGGACTTACTCAAGTGGACTAGCAGGTATAATATGTGCATCAGCTGGAAATGACTTATATCATCCAATTCAAGCTTTAATTATTGGTATGATTGGTGTTGTGATTTCCTACAAACTTCATTATTGGGTTGAACGAAAGTTTAAAATTGATGATGCAGTTGGCGCAGTAGCTGTACATGGTTATGCTGGCTTTATTGGTCTTGTAATATGTGGCTTTGTTTTAAATGGTTATCCTTCATCTGGTTATAGCGTTGGAGCTATGTTTGATGGATCAACCTATGCAACAATTAATCCATTGGGTCAATTCATAGGAGCAATAATAATGTTCGTAGTTCTTGGGCTTATACCAGGATATATAATTGCTAGAGTTCTTAACGGAATGGGTAAATTAAGAATCCCTCGTGAAGTTGAGATAGCAGGACTAGACTATGAAATGATGGAGACTGCAAAAGATGATGAAAAAGCAGTCGCATCAGCAACCAGGTAAAGGAGAAAAATATGGCTACAGTATCAAACTGGATAGATCATCTAAATAAACCTGCAGAAGAGGTTGCTGGATCGGTTTATCCTGGAGCAGGATCTAGTGAATTTATACTAGTCCTATTGTTAATTGCTGTATGGATTGGATGGAGTGTCATCACAGATAAATCTGAGAGGGAAGAACTTGATAGATTATCTAGAAAAAGACACGGTGCAAACGATCATAAAAGCAATATTACCGATTGGTAATTAAAAGAAAATTTGGGCGCTACTTGAATGTAGCGCCCTTTTTTTATAATCTTATTATAATGAGTGAAGATAAAAACGAAGAGCTAAGACCAACTAAAATGAGAGGGGTTGCTTTTCCAAAAGCGAAGTATGGTGTAATTCTCGCAATTATCTTAATAGTTGTTGTAAATTTTATTTTATATAAGGAAACTATCTTTTCATTTTTTAAATAATTGTGATAGCCTAGGTAATGGCTAAAAACTTATTCAAAATAGCAAAGCAAAAAAAAATAAAATATTTCTTAATAAGCTTTGTTGATCTTTTTGGCGTACTCAGATCAAAACTAGTTCCAGCGCATGCTATTAAAGAAATGCAGACTGCAGGAGCAGGATTTGCTGGTTTTGCAGCTTGGCTAGATATGTCTCCCGCAGATAGCGATATGTTTGGTATTCCAGATCCAGACAGTCTTATTCAATTACCTTGGAATAAAGAGGTGGGATGGCTTGCATCAGACTTATGGATGAATGGTAAACCCGTAGAAGCCTCTCCAAGAGTAATGTTAAAGAAACAAATTAAGAAATTAAAAAAACAAAATTTAACAATGAAATCAGGTGTAGAGTGTGAATATTTTTTAATTTCACCTGATGGAAATTCTATTGCTGATGTACGAGATACTCAATCTAAACCTTGTTATGATCAATCAGCGTTAATGAGGAGATATGATTTAATTAAAGAAATTTGTGATTGCATGATTGAGATGGGATGGGGTCCTTATCAAAATGATCATGAAGACGCTAATGGACAATTTGAAATGAATTGGGACTTTGATGATTGTCTAAAAACAGCTGATAGACACACGTTTTTCAAATATATGGTAAAAACCATAGCTGAAAAACATGGTTTAAGAGCAACCTTTATGCCTAAACCATTTGAAAACCTCACAGGTAATGGCTGTCATGCCCACGTATCAATTTGGGATGGAAAGAAAAATAAATTTTTAGATAAATCTGACAAGTTTGGACTCAGTAAAATGGCTTATAATTTTTTAGGTGGATTAATTAAAAACGCTTCATCACTATCTGCTTTCTTTAATCCAACAATTAATAGCTATAGGAGAATTAATTCACCTCCAACAAAATCTGGGGCATCATGGTCACCGAGTAGCATATCTTATACAGGCAATAACAGAACACATATGATAAGAATTCCAGATCCTGGTAGATTTGAACTAAGATTGATGGATGGATCTGCAAATCCTTATTTATTACAAGCAAGTGTATTAGCTGCTGGGCTATATGGATTAAAAAATAAAATTGATCCAGGAAAGCCTCTTACCTGTAATATGTACACAGATTACAAAAAATATCCTAATTTACCTAAATTACCAAATGAACTTCAAGAATCTCTAGAACTTTTAAAAAATAATAAGGAAATGAATGAAGCTTTTGGAAAAGAAACAATTAATAGTTATATAAAACTTAGAAAATCTGAAATTAATGAATTTGATAATAAAGAAAACTTCGATAAGTCGAAACCTATAACGCAATGGGAAAGACAAAATACTTTAGACTGTTAAAGTGAAGAGTTTAAAAAGTATTAAAAACTGGACGCTAACAAAATCTTTAAAAAATAGTAATTTTAGTTTTAAAAGAAATCATGTTTTAAGATTTGTCCCTTCTTTATTATTAACAAATGCTTTTAAATCAATTTCTAGATGGAAAAATTATAAGGCTACACCCTTAATTAAACTTGATAAATTACAAAACAATTTAAAAGTTAATAATGTTTTTTATAAAGATGAGTCCAAA
>CACKYY010000034.1 GCA_902604525.1 uncultured Pelagibacteraceae bacterium
TTAATTCGATACTCATCAATATAACGATAATATTTTTTCTATTTAAAAATATACCAATAATTCCAATCGAAAATATAATTGCTCCTAATGTTAAGTAGTGCCCTAAACCTATTTCAGTCATCAATCTTAACTCCTTTATTAGACTCAACGTTTAACACACTCACACCATCAGATCTCTCTCTTGAAATTTGCTTTATATAGCTTTGTGTTTTTACACCCACCCTTTTCCTAAAAGTAAGAACAATTGCTCCAATCATAGCAACCAATAAAATCATTCCACTGATTTGAAAGACATGGATATAATCAGTGTACAATACTTGACCTAAAGAATGAGTGTTGCTGACTTTGGCTAGTTCCAAGGAATTATTTATATCAAACAAATCTGGTTTATATTTCCAACCACCAACAACAATTATTAACTCAACAAATATAAGAGTGCTTATTATTAGACCTACGGGAATATGTTTTGAGCTTGCTTCTGATGAAAACCATTGATTTTTTTGTTGAGCAACATTTAACATCATAACAACGAACAAAAATAACACCGCTACAGCTCCTACATAAACAATTAGCATAATCATCCCTAAAAACTCTGCCCCGATCATAATAAAAAGACATGAAATACTTATGAAATCTAGGATTAAAAAAAAAACTGAGTGAACTGTATTCTTAGAAGCTGTAACCATTATTGCAGAGACAATAGCTATGATTGAAAATGTATAAAAGAAAATGGAGTGTGCGATCATTTTTATCTATGAGAACTGTCAGCTTTAATATTAGCCTCTAAAATATTTTCCCATCTATCACCGTTATCTAAAAGTTTATCCTTTGTGTAGTAAAGTTCTTCTCTTGTTTCAGTTGAAAATTCAAAGTTTGGACCTTGTACTATAGCATCTACAGGACAAGACTCTTCGCATAATCCACAATAAATACATTTCATCATATCAATGTCATAGCGGGTTGTTTTTCTACTTCCATCTTCTCTTTGAGTTGATTCAATTGTTATCGCCTGAGCTGGACACACGGCTTCACATAATTTGCATGCAATACATCTTTCCTCACCATTTGGATATCTTCTTAATGCATGCTCTCCTCTAAAACGTGGACTTATCTTACCTTTTTCAAATGGATAATTTATTGTTTTTTTTGATTTAAATACCTCTTTAACAGCCATGTACAAACCGTTTGCAAAGTCTGCCATAAATATGGTTTTAAAAAATCTTGATATTTTCATAATTAATTTACCGGTAGAAGATTAAAATAAAACAGATAACTTGCCGTCAACACAACCCATATTAAAGATAATGGAAGAAATACTTTCCAACCTAATTTCATTAGTTGGTCATATCTATATCTTGGAACAATAGCTTTAACTAAAGCAAACAACAAAAATAATAGTAATATCTTCAATACTAACCAAATAGGCCCAGGTACTAAAGTAAAAGGATATATTTCAAGTGGAGATAGCCATCCACCCAAAAATAAAATTGCACCCATTGCACACATTAAAAGAATATTTGCATATTCACCAAGCCAAAACATTGCGTACATCATTCCAGAATATTCTGTTTGATAACCTGCGACCAGTTCTGCTTCTGCTTCTGGAAGATCAAATGGTGGTCTATTCGTTTCAGCTAACGCAGAAATAAAAAAAATAACAAACATTGGGAATAATGGAATAACAAACCATAAGTTTTGTTGAGCTATAACAATATCATTCAAATTGAGTGATCCTACACACAGAAGAACATTAATAATTATCACTCCGATAGACACTTCATAAGATACCATTTGCGCTGCAGACCTAATTGCACCTAAAAAAGGATATTTAGAATTTGAAGCCCATCCTCCCATTATAATTCCATAAACACCAAGAGATGAAACTGCAAATAAATAAAGAATTCCAACGTTTATATCAGCCAAAACCTGTGTAGCACTGAATGGAATTACTGCCCAAGCAATTAAAGCTAGTGTCATTGTTACTATTGGTGCAAGAATAAAAATTACTTTATTCGAACTTGATGGAATAATGATTTCTTTGAAAATATACTTTAATGCATCAGCAATAGTTTGCAGAAGACCGAATGGTCCAACTACATTAGGACCTTGTCTCTTTTGAACAAAAGCCCATACTCTTCTATCAAGCCAAACAACCATAGCAACAGATACCAACACAGGAACTAATAAAAAAAGAATTTTATAAATTTGGTCAAACAATATACCTAAATATTCCATCTATCCCTCTGTACCTGTTGATTTAATATTTAATTTAGAGTTGTTGCACTCAATCATGGTTTTTGATGATCTAGCAATAACATTTGAAAAAAAATAATCTTTTAATTGAATATTTAATTTTTCATTTTGAAATTCTAAATTTGTTTTTTCTTTATTTTTAGTTATTCGTTTTTCTTTTTGGAGTTTTAAATAATTAAACATACTGCTTTCTAATTCTTCTTTATCATTAAATAATTTTCGATTATTCATGACTTCAGCTAATTCATTTAAAATTTGCCAGTCTTCTTTGGCTTCTCCTGGAGGGTAAGAAGCTTTGTATGCTTTTTGCATTTTTCCCTCTAGATTTGTAAAATAACCATCTTGTTCTGTATAAGC
>CACKYY010000035.1 GCA_902604525.1 uncultured Pelagibacteraceae bacterium
ATTCGATTTGTTTTCTTTCTTCTTGTTTTTCTTTATTTTTAATTTCCTCTAATTTCCTCGATAGTGAGCCATGCTCTTCTAGTAATTCTTTATATTTAATTTCTAACTCAGTTTTTTCAATTTCTAATTGATTTTTTTGCTTACTTAAATTTTCAATATTATTTTGCAATTCTGGATTAGTTAGGTCCAAATTTTTTAATTCATTTAAAACTGAAATTAATTTTTTTTCTTTTTCGTTTATAGAATTCATATATATAGTTATAGTATTAAATAGATTCTTCTTAGTCTAGTCAGGATAATTTTGAATAAACTACATAATGATTTAGCAAATTGTATCAGATTCTTGTCAATAGATGCGGTTCAAAAAGCTAATTCTGGACATCCGGGTATGCCAATGGGTATGGCGGATGTTGCAACCGTACTTTTTAAGAATTTTTTAAGATTTAATCCTAAAAATCCAAATTGGATGAATAGAGATAGATTCGTTTTATCTGCAGGTCATGGATCAATGCTTTTATACTCTTTACTATTTTTAACTGGATATAAGAGTATTTCATTGAATAGTATAAAAAATTTTAGACAGCTAAACTCAATATGTGCAGGTCATCCTGAATACCATCCAAATTCAGGTATAGAGACAACAACGGGACCTCTTGGACAAGGAATAGCAAACGCAGTGGGATTTGCAATCGCAGAGGAAATTTTAAAAAAAAAATTAGGAAATCATTTAATTAATCATAAAACTTATGTTTTGGCAGGAGATGGGTGCTTAATGGAAGGAATAAGTCATGAGGCAATGAGTTTAGCAGGACATTTGAAGCTTAAAAATTTAGTAATGCTTTTTGATAACAATTCAATTTCAATTGATGGTCCAACTGATCTTGCTGTTTCAGATAATTTTAAAAAAAGATTTGAAGGTTATGGTTGGGATTATATTTTAATAAATGGACATAATGAAAAAGAAATATTTAAAGCATTAAAAAATGTTCAAAAAGCAAAAAAACCAACCGTTATTTCTTGTAAAACGAAAATTGGATATGGCTCACCAAATAAATCAGGTAAAGCGTCCTCGCATGGAAGTCCTCTGGGTTTAGAGGAAATTGAACTTGTTAGAAAAACCCTAAATTGGAATAGTAAGCCTTTTAATATTCCAAATAAATTTTTGAAAGAATGGAGGAAAATTGGTCAAAGAGGTGATGCTCACGAAAAAAAATGGATTAACATATTTAATAAGAATAAAACAAAATTTAAAATTATTACAAAAAATAATTCAATAGGTATATTGAGAAGAGAAAAAAGAAATGCCATTTTAAAGCCTAAAAATTTAGCTACAAGGAAATGTTCTGAGATGACGCTTAATGCATTAACGAACCAAAATCATAACTTAATTGGTGGCTCTGCTGACTTAGCAGGATCTAATAATACAAAAACTAAACATCAAAAAATAATTAAACCTGGAGATTTTAGTGGAGACTATATTCACTACGGAGTAAGAGAGCATGCAATGAGTGGAATAATGAATGGTATAGCACTCTATGGTAATTTAATTCCATATGGTGGAACTTTTTTAATATTTTCTGATTATTGTAAACCTTCAATTAGATTGTCAGCATTGATGCAAAAAAGAATAATATATGTGATGACGCATGACTCTATTGGTCTTGGAGAGGATGGTCCAACTCATCAGCCAATTGAGCAGCTCTCAGGTTTGCGATCAATTCCAAATTTAAATGTTTTTAGACCAGCAGATAGAGTTGAAACAATTGAATGTTGGGAACATGCTTTAAAAAGTTCAAAAACACCCAGTATCTTGTCTTTAACAAGGCAAGGCCTGAATCCTATAAGAAAATCATTTACAAATGCAAATAAATGTTCCTTGGGAGCCTATGAGGTTTTGAGAACCAATAATAAAATTATTTTAACTATACTTGCAAGTGCATGAGCATTACTATTTATTGCTAGCCTAGTTGGATATTTATTACTAATAGAGTAAACACCCCTCCATTTTGTAAATCTTGCTCCAAGTTCATAATATTTTTTCAGTCTATCTCTTAGGCCATCTAAACCTTCAGTAATTTTTTCTTCAGGAGAGCTTGCCAATTCTTTAGCACCTGTATCAACCTTAATTCCTGGAACAGCGCCTGAGGCTGAAATTAGTTCAGGGATTGATTTTCCAAAACTTGTAGTTTGGTTTATTGTTTCATCGTAAAGAATAACTCCTCCAATACAATCTTTCATGCATTCAGATGAGAAAAGAATTTCCCTAAACAATAGTCTATTTTTAGGAGTTGAATTTACATTTACTGCTGTAAGTCTATTGGTCATAGTACCATTGCTTTCATCTGCAGCAAGTATACCTTTACCGTTAGAAATTATTTTTAATGCAATTTTATTTAGTTCTGACATTTATTGATTTAAGGCGGTTATACCAGGAAGCTTTTTACCTTCAAGATATTCTAAAAAGGC
>CACKYY010000036.1 GCA_902604525.1 uncultured Pelagibacteraceae bacterium
AAATTTTTTGCTTTTGTGAAAGCATAAGGAGAAAGATTTTTATCATTCCCATTATTTCCCAGAGTTGCAGATGTAGCAGAATAGATTAGCTTAATTTTATTATCTAAACAAAATTTAAAAACAGCTTTTGAACCGATAGAGTTCGACTCGTAACATTCATCAAAGTTTTTAAAACTTTGAAAAATTCTTGCAAATTCTCCAAAATGAAAAATTGAATTAATTTTATTTTTGTACTTACTTAGAGCTTTCCCTATATCTGAAGTATCACTTTTTAAATATTCAACCCTTTTATTTTTTATATGATTTTTCTTTGATCCTGATGAATAATTATCTAAACTTAGAATTTTATAGTTTGACTTTTTTAATAAATATTCAATAAGGTTTGATCCAACAAAACCTGCTCCGCCAGTTACGATAATGAGATTTTTCATTTTAGATTAGCCTGGCAATGTCCTACTCTCCCATGTCTTAAGACAAAGTACCATTGGCGCTGAAAGGCTTGACTGCCGAGTTCGGAATGGGATCGGGTATTACACTTTCGCAATAATTACCAGGCAACGCTTGATACATAAAAAAATTTAAATTGTAAAGTTTTATCTATTATTTTCCTAATTTTAAGTATTTCAGATACCATTCAACAAAATTAGCAACACCCTCCTCAACAGTAGTTTCAGGCTTATAATCAAAGTTTTTAAATAAATCATCCACGTCTGCATAGGTGTCTGGGACATCGCCCGGTTGTAGTGGTTTCATATTCATTTTAGCTTTTTTACCTAACGCTTTTTCCAAAGCGCTAATATAGTCCATTAATTCAACAGGTTGATTTCTTCCTATATTAAATAATTTCCATGGAGCCTTACTGGTTCCAGGGTCAGGCTTCATACTATCCCAATTTTTATTGCTCGATGATGGTTTATCTATTACTCGAATTATTCCTTTAACTATATCATCAATATAAGTAAAATCACGCTTATGTTTTCCATGGTTAAAAACATCAATTGGCTTTCCCTCTAAAATAGCTTTTGTAAATTTAAATAGAGCCATATCGGGTCTACCCCAAGGTCCATAAACTGTAAAAAAACGTAAACCTGATGTTGGTAAATTATAAAGATGACTGTATGTATGAGCCATAAGTTCATTTGACTTTTTGCTTGCTGCATAAAGACTTAATGGATGATCAACATTATGATGCACAGAGAAAGGCATTTGTGTGTTTGCGCCATAGACACTAGATGAACTTGCATAAACCAAATGCTTTACATTGTGATTTCTACACTCCTCTAAAATATGCGTGAAACCAACAATGTTGCTGTTTATATATGCTAAAGGGTTTTCAATAGAATAACGCACACCTGCTTGTGCTGCTAAATTAACTACTATTTGAGGTTTATAATTTAAAAAACTTTTTTTAATAGCTTCTTGATCTTTCAAATCAATACGAAGATGAGTATAATTTTTATGATCAAGATGTCTTTTGAGGCGTAATTCTTTTATAGCTGGGTCATAATAATCACTGTGATTATCAATACCTATAATTTCATCTCCACGATCTAATAACTTTAAGCATAGCGCTGAACCAATAAATCCAGCTGATCCTGTAATTAAAATGCTCATAAATTAATTTATAATATAATTTTTATAATAACTATGTTTCATTGTAATACTTAAACTATTACCAATTATTCTAACTTAACTCAAAAAAAAAGATCCATTTTTCCAACTACTTCCCTTAAATTCATTCTGTACAATTAACTCTAGAGAGTCACTAATTTGTTTTATTCTTGAACTAGTTGAATGATTTTTTAATAAAAATTTTTGACAATTATTAATAATTTCTTGAGACAAATCTAATTCTTTTAAATAATAATGAACTGCATCTTCTAATTCATTTAATTCCACAGCGATTACATTTTTTTTATTAATATACCCAAAATTTTCAAAATTTTTGAACTTTTGACACATTAGCAAAGCTCCAGATGCAGGTATTTCTAAAAATTTTCTTACAGGAAACTCTACACCGCTTGGACATGTATATGAAATTTTGGAATTTTTTAATGTCGAATAAAAGTATGAATTATATAAATTATTAATTTTATCTGCCTTTATGGATAGTTTTCTTAAGGAAGTTATCATAAATGAAATACATTTGCGTTTTAGATCACCACTATAAATATTATAATTAGTTTTTTTTAGAATTTTTCCAGCTTTTTTTCTACAATAATATTTTACACCTAAGACACTTAAATCTATTTTTCTTTGATTTATTTTTTCGTAAGAAAATTCCTGTTCATCAATTGGGTGGGGTAAAGATATTGTTAAATGTGAATTTTCTCTAATATAATCA
>CACKYY010000037.1 GCA_902604525.1 uncultured Pelagibacteraceae bacterium
TAACACTTTGTGAAACTAAACATTAAAGTGTAAATTACTAAAAAAAATGTTATTAAATTACTCTTTTTCATTTTTATCAGCAAAAAATAATGCGATTAAAAATATGATTGTCCATATAAAAACACCAATAGTTTTTATGAATGATGTCTCTGCAGCCCAGACCTCAAGAAAAAGAGCACCAATTATTATTCCGATAGCATAAATAATACTAATTAATTTTACTTTACTCATACAGATCTTTATTCTTTAATTTGTTTTTTTTTGAATAAAGATATCCCATTATTTATCTTGTATTCGTAAGACTCATTGAAGCTCTCAAGCTGCCAGCCAGATAATCTTTTTTTTATCGACTCTAGATTGTTTTTTTTCCAATCATCAGATGTATCCTCTTTCTTCCATATTTGCTTTTCTTCATTGCTTCTTCCACATCCATAACAATACCCTGAAGAAGGATCTGTTTTACAAATGCTTATGCAAGGTGAAATAATCATTTTTGAAAAGTAATATAAAATTAGTTAAATAAATAGATAATTTTTAAGCATTTGTCATTGGACAAATAGTTTCAATAATATATAAAACCTCGTAATTTGTGGGGCGATGGCGGAATTGGTAGACGCGTTGGTCTTAGGAACCAATATGGCAACATGTGAAGGTTCGAGTCCTTTTCGCCCTACCATTAAAATATTATGAAAGTCACTATAGAAAATAAAAAAGGTTTAAACAAAGATCTCAAAATTTCCATCGATAAAGAGACTATGAACTCTTATATGGATGAAAAGTACGAAGAGATCAAAGGTACTGTAAATCTTAAAGGTTTTAGACCAGGAAAAGTTCCAAAAGAAGTTTTAAAAAGACAATTTGGTAAGGCTGTATTTGGAGAAGTTTTAGATAAAGTTTTAAAAGACACTTCAACAAAAGCTTTAGAGGAAAATAAAATAAAACCAGCTGGTCAGCCTAAATTAGATCTAAAAACTTTTGGAGAAGATAAGGAGCTAGAATACGTTTTATCAGTTACTGAATTACCTAAAGTTGATATTAAATCATTAGAAAATATAAAGTTTGATCAATACACTGTTAAAATTGATGATAGTGAAACTGATAAAAGAATTAAGGAAATAGCAAAAAACCAACCAAATTTCAAAGATACAAATCCTGAAACGAAAGCTAAAGAAGGTGATCTAGTTGCCTTAGATTACAAAGCAACAGTAGATGGAAAAGAATTTAAAGGGAATGAAGGAAAAAATACTCAATTAACTCTAGGAAAAGATTTATTTTTAAAAGGTTTTGATAAGCAGTTAATTGGAGCTAAGAAAGATGATGAAAAAATAGTTGAAGCTACATTACCTGAAAATTTTCCTGAAAAAGATTTAGTAAACAAAAAAGCTAAATTTAATTGTAAAATTTTAAATATAAAACAACCAGAAGAAGTCAAAATTGATGATAATTTTGCAAAGAATTTAGGTGCAAAAGATTTAAAAGATCTTAAAAGTTTAATTTCTAGACAAATAAATGATGAATATAAAAACTCGCTCGATCAATTATCAAAAAATCAGATTTTAAAAGAAATAGAAAAGATTAAAGTTGAGGAAGTTCCTGAAAATCTAATTCTGGAAGAAGTTAAAATTCTATCACAAGGAATGCCTGAAGAAGAGGTAAAAAAAAATAAGAAAACTTTTGAAGAAAAAGCTAAAATCCGAATTAAAACTGGATTGATCTTAAATGAATTTGGAGAAAAAAATCAAATAAAAGTAAGTGAAGTTGAAATTCAGAATGAGGTTCAAAAACAACTTAGGATGATGCCAGGACAAGAAAAAATGGTAATGGATTTTTATCAAAAAAACCCATCTGCTGTTGCAAGCTTAAGAGGAACAGTATACGAGGAAAAAATTTTAAATTTAATTAAAGAAAAAGGTAAAGCGAATAAAAAGGAAATATCGAAATCTGAAGCTGAAAAAATTTTAAAAGAAGCGCACGACCATAATCATAATCACAAAAAAAAAGACAGTAAGAAAAAATCTGAGGTAAAAACTGCTAAAGAAAAAAAACCTTCAACAAAAACAGCAAAATCAAAGCCAACTGCCAAAAAAATAAAAAAAGTTAGCAAAAAG